>CAZQDP010000050.1:0-18588 GCA_964592375.1 uncultured Eubacteriales bacterium
TCGCACAGAGTATTGCATTTAAATGCAGAATGACGGTGGATGCACTCAAAGATGTATGCGGCAAGGATTTTGAAGCCATACATATGCTTGGGGGAGGCATTAAGGATACCATGGTATGTCAGTTTACTGCCAACGCAACCGGCATGAAGGTAGTTGCAGGCCCCGTAGAAGCCACCGCAACCGGCAATGCATTGGTACAGCTGATGGCCCTTGGAGAAATCGATTGCCTCACGCAGGCCAGAGGCATTGTGAAAAATTCTGCACCCATTAAGGAATACATTCCTCAGGACTGTGCTTTGTGGGAAGCGGGATATCAAAAATTTAAAACAATCGCAAAGATGTCATAGTCTAAAACAGGAATCACTTTAAGAAAATCATGCCAACATGCATGGCGAGAGGAATGGAGTCTATGATAAATCAAGATACGATATCCGCATATGAATATGCAAAGAAATTATATGCATCCATTGGAGTGGATGCCGATGAGGCAATGAAGGTACTTGCAAGCACACCTATTTCCATCCATTGCTGGCAGGGGGATGATGTTGGCGGGTTTGAAAAGGATGATAAAAGTCTGAGTGGCGGTATTGCGGTAACCGGAAGCTATCCGGGGAGAGCAAAGACTCCGGAGCAGCTTCGTGCGGATTTATCCTTTGTGCTCTCACTTGTGCCCGGCACCAAAAAAGTCAGCCTTCATGCATCTTATTTAGAAACAGATGGCAAAGTGGTGGACCGGAGCGAGGTGCTTCCGGAGCATTTTGCACGCTGGGTATCTTGGGCGAAGGAAAAGGGAGTTGGTCTTGATTTTAATCCCACATTCTTTTCTCATCCCAAGGCGGCCGATGGATTTACCCTCAGCCATCAGGATGAAGGAATTCGAAAATTCTGGGTGGAGCATGGCAAGGCTTGCCGAAAAATTGCTGAGTATATCGGCAAGGAATTGGGGCAACAGTGTGTGACTAATTTCTGGATTCCGGACGGATATAAGGACAACCCGGTGGATAGATATGCTCCACGCAAACGATTAGAGCAATCACTGGATGAGATATTTGAAGAAAAAATTGATCCAAAGTATAATATTGACTGCGTAGAAAGCAAGCTCTTTGGCATAGGCTCCGAAAGCTATGTGGTGGGTTCACACGAGTTTTATCTTGCTTATGCAGTAAAGAACAATGTGCCGCTCACCTTGGATGTAGGGCATTTTCACCCCACCGAAACGGTTTCAAATAAGCTGTCTTCTCTTTTCTGCTTCATGGATCACGTGCTTTTGCATGTGAGCCGACCGGTGAGATGGGACAGTGACCATGTGGTGATTTTGGATGATGAGACCGCGGCCATTATGGCGGATCTGGTGCGTGGAGGATATCTTAATAAAACCTTTATTGCGCTGGATTATTTTGATGCAAGCATCAATCGCACAGCAGCATGGGTAATCGGTGCGCGCAACACCCAAAAGGCACTACTAAAGGCATTGCTAGAGCCGGTAGCGCTTCTAAAGGATGCAGAGCGCTCAGGAGACCTCACCACTCGCCTTGCACTCACGGAGGAATATAAAGCCTATCCGTGGAACGCAGTATGGGATTATTTCTGCGAAATGCAAAGCACCCCGGTGCGTGAGAGCTGGCTGGCAGAGGTAAAGGCATATGAAACGGATGTACTTTTGAAAAGATAACGATTTATAAAAACAAACTGGGAAAGCCATGGATTTTGCTTTCCCAGTTTGTTTTTATATCGGTGTTAAAAGATGCTACTTGCAAGGTGAAAAAAGAAGAATATAACGCCTGAGAAAAAGCTGCTATATATATTTAAATTATTTTGTTTTAACTGATAAAACAACCTGATTTTTTTCTTCGTTCCCAAGTGCATCCACTGCTCTTATCACAAAATAATATTGGCTATTTGCCGCAAGATTAGTAACAGTGGCCTCGTACGGAAAAGATAAAGGTCCCGTACCATTTTGATATGCAGCGCCTACCCTAGGGGTAAGCAGAAGTTTTGTGGTTTTTGTAAGGTTAACATCCGCGGCAAAATCAAAGGGCGTACGGCTGAAATAAGCATGGTAGGAAACCTTGCTTTGGTCAAGTGCCACATCCCAAGAGAGGGTAACACTTTTTTCGCCTGCAACTGCTTGTTGCAGTCCCACTCTGGCAACGGGCAGGGTAGCCGGCCAGGTGGTATCCAAATTAAGGGTGCTACTCCACGTAGGCGGAAATGTATCCTTCATAAAGCCATTGTTTTTTGCAAAATCATTCACAAGTGTAATCCAGCCGTTTGTGATATATGGAATGAAACCAAAACGATTATAGAGTGAAAGCTCTTCAAATAGAAGCGATTTTCCAATATCGGACTTCCCAATGAGCGTATCGGAAGAAATCTGCGAAGCGGGCCCCTCAGCATAGGAAAGCCCCAATACAACAAACCCATCAGGGCGACCGGCCTCCGCCGCAATTTTAGGGGCAAAATTATTGCTATTATCTGCAAATGTCAATGGCGAAAAGACTGCGGATGGACTAGAATCCATGCGAAAGCTTTCAAACACCACATAATCAACATACGGCCTTGTGGTATACTGATATTGGGGAAGATTGGGATGAAAGAAAAACAGCCCTCTGTTTTGCGCAATATACTTATCGGGATATTCACTGCGTAGCCTTTTAACAAACTGGGTGGCACCCGGTGCGGTCCATTCAAACTCAGATTGGTTAAAGCTGGTTTTATCCGTGTAGGAATTGGGCGCACAGGTGTCTATGGTATCTAAGAATATCCCATCACAGCCAAGGCCTCTTCCGTAGTCCGTTGAAAGAATCTCGCGCAGACCGTGGATGCCGTCGGAGGAATCCTTTCGCATCAGGTTTAGCGTTTGATACCAATTGGGGTCACCGGCATTCACAAAAGCACCATTAAAGGCTTTATTAATATCCGGTGCGCCGTCAAAATCATTATCATCTAAATAATAAGAGGCAAATCCTGTGCCGCCGGGGGAGGGAGCACCTTTAACATCAATGCCCTTAAGGTGAGGGTTGCTATCGGGAAACGCACCGCGTGGGTCTACCCTCGGGCCGGATCCATCCCCTATAAAGCGTGGGTCACCTTTCATCTGCAGGGCTGTTTTTCCGGTGGTGCGCACATCCTCGCCGATGGAAATATAACCAAAAACCTTCACATCATCCCGAGGGTCATCGCGGTCGATACCCTTTTGAATATTTGCAACCTGCTCACGGGTTAAATTTGCCTGAGCCGGATGCAGAATAACGATTGGATAGGTTTTTGCCATTTCGATAACCTCATCATTTAGTGCACCGTAGTAAATCATATAAGGGGCGCTGGGGGGACTTTTAAACATGGGAATCATTGTACTGACCGCTTGATCCTGATCCATTTTATCAAATGGGTTTTCTTTGCTACTCAGGATAATCAGTCCGCGGTCATAAAAGACCTTTTGCCCCAGTGCATCCTCTGCAAGCCTTCGAAGAGGAATGAATACCCTGTCATTCACTACCTTTGCACTGACATCCAGCGGCAAACGCACCCCACCAACATCCATTTCGTTTTGATCAATCACCAAGGAAACCGTTTTATCCTTTGTACGAATGATGACGGTTTGCGTATCAGAAAGCCATTCCACCTTGGCACCAAAGCTTTCCGCAATAAATCGAACGGGCACCAAGGTCCTGCCCTGCTCCGTGAAGGGAACAACATCGGCATTATTTGGGTCTATCATGGTCTCTCGTCCATATACATATGCTTTAGAACTCGCAATTTTCAGTGCAACCCCTTGCGATAACACCGAAGAGACATCCATCTGCGCAGCGACTGCATTGCAGGGAGTAGATAGAAGTCCAATCATCATCAGGAACATAAATAGTGTTTGTACAAAGCTTGTTTTTCGCATCATATCCTCCTCTTCCAATGCGTTATGCATTGGTTTTGATTTTCGTGGTGTTGTTCGTTTTTACATTGATTTTAAAAATAAAGTGCTTCATTTTGTCAAATGCTTGGGCGAAAACCCATATTTCTTCTTAAAACAATTGGAAAAGTAGGCTTGATCATAAAAACCACAGGCATAGCATATCTCTTTGATAGACAACGTATGGTTGCCAGACAGAAGCTCATGCGCTTTTTTTAGCCTGAATTGAATTAAATAGTTCATGATGGATACGCCATGGATTGATTTAAATACTCTGTTCATGTGGCCGGTGCTAAGCCCAAAGTGATTGGCAATATCCTCACAGTGCACTCTGTAGCTGTAGTTTGCTTTTATGTAGGAGAGGATCATATGAGAAATGCGTTCATTTCTCCGGATATGTGCTTTTTCTGCATCGCCTTTTTTCTGCCAACAGTCCACATCAACCACAGCACCAAATAAGTAAAAAATCCATGGATACAGCAGCGGCAAGCATAGATTATCAGGTGGATTATCCTTTAGTCTGCTCACCACGTGCAGAAAGATGCTTTGATAAAGAGGATCAAGCGTCTGCAAAATAATCTGCCCTCGCTCATGCCGCAATGCCGGTTTGGATAAGCTCACTTCATCCTTTGTGGATACATAAACGGAAAAGCCGAGCATGGCACTATCTGCCTCTTGGCATTCCCAGCCATGAATTACCCCAGGAGGAATCATGCAGCATTCGCCGGATTGCACAAGCATAGGAGATTGGTTTTTGGCCTGCATTTGCACTCTTCCCTGAAGAACGTACTGAAAGTGAAAGTTATCATGCACATGAAAAGAGCAGCCTTCTCCCGGCCCATATAGTTTATTAAAACGAAAATATTCAATTTGCAGCATCAGATTATCATAGCCAAAGAATGAAACAGTACGATCAATATCCGCCAATTTGGCATCAATATTTCTCACATGTGTACTATTGATGTGCATCAACCTCACCTCTTTATACATGGCTTTATTTCTATCATAAATCAAGTTTCCACAAAAGTCAATTGGTAAGTTTGCGGATGATGTTCAAATAATACAAAAAATAGCTGATTAACAACAAAAAAAATCAAAAAAGGCCGGTTTGTATATGCTATAATGAAAAAAGTATCATCAATAATAACGCAGAGAGGATATGGCCTCAAAATGAAATAGAAGGATGATAAGAAGAGGAGATGGAAGGCATGGATGAAATTGCAATAAAAAAGCATATGGTGATGCAGCAGGCGCTGCGTTTGGAGAAACCGCCAAAGATGCCACGAAATGACATGAAATTAATCGAGTATCGACCGGATGCATACCATTTGGGTGAAATGGATCATTCAGTGAAGCGTGGGTGTGTGGAAACAACAAAGGACGGCAAACGAAAAGTCACGCAAGACGGCGGCATATGGGCAGTGGATGCGAAAGAAAAATATCATGACCATGAGGATGTACTGCGAGTGGATGTAAATGGGTTTGAAGTGGAGGCGGTAGGGGAGACAATGCTTACGAAAATGCAAAGCCAAGTGGATGAGGCCAGCCCCCATGCCTATCCCGTGCCACTGCATTATGGAACACTCGTAACCCGTGCTACCATCGAGTTTGGCTGGGAGCCTTTTCTTTTGGCGGCAGCACTTGAACCGGAGGAGTTTTCCAAAATTTTGGATCGTTTCGGGGAGGCATCCATGGCAGTAATTACAGGATGGACGAAAATAAAGGATGTGGAGCTAATCGTCATACATGATGATATTGCCTCCACCAGAGGCCTTATTATTCATCCCGATTGGCTTAGAAAATATGTTTTTCCTTGGCATCAAAAAATGTTTCGTGCTGTGCGTGAGGCAGGTAAAAAGGTTCTGTACATATCAGATGGCAATTATATCGATGCACTGGATGATATTTTGGCATGCGAACCGGATGGTTTGTTTGTTGAGTCAATGTCCATGGATCCCGAAGTCATTATGCGCCGCGCAGGGCGAGATAAGCTGTATTTGGTTAAAACAAATCCGCAATTGGTGGATCATGGAAAATCGGAGGATATCTATAACGAAATGAAGAAACTAAGAAGACTTCACGAGGAATTCCATGGTATGATGATCTATGGTGGCGGCGGTGGAATTTGCCTTGAAAATGAAAAACGCTATGAAGCGTATTATCAGGAGCTTCTGGTGTATTGATTCTTACAATCACTCATATGGCGGCCTTTTACATGAAGCAAGATGTGAAGGGTCGCTTCTTTTTTTATGCTGGGCCTGCTTGTTTTTAAAAGTTGAAATGATTTTTATTTTGCTATTTACAACGATGCCGCTCTATGCTATAATCAAATGTACGTACAACTAAAAATAAGCCGACTGGCAAAGCGAAAAGGGGAGTGGAATTGAAAGCCGATAACATGCCTAAATATATCTTTTTACAGGAATATATAAAGGGTGAGATTGCTTCGGGCAGAATGAAAAGGGGGGACTATATCCCTTCTGAGAATGAACTGGCCGCGCAATTTGGGCTTAGCCGCCATACCGTACGCCAAGCCATTGCAGGGCTTACCAATATGGGTATACTTGTGCCTCATAAGGGCAAGGGTACCATGATAGCACCGCCCACAGGAGGGATGGTGGGCGTAATTATTACTTATATTAATAATTACATCTTTCCTGCTATCATCTCGGGTATCAATAGCACCCTGCTGGCCGCAGGCTATAGCATGCTGCTGCTTAGCTCCAATAATCGGTTTGACAAGGAGGAGCAGTGTATTGAGATGCTTAGCGGGAAACCCCTTCACGGACTCATTGTGGAGCCTACGCAAAGTGCATTGCCCAATCCGAATATCGGATACTACAGATCCCGCTTGGAGGCCAATTTTCCCATGGTGTTTATCAATGGTTTTTATAAAGACCTTGATACTTCCTATGTTGTGGAGGATGACAAAGAAGGCGGGTATATTGCCACATGGCACCTCATTGAAAAAGGTCACAAAAATATCGGTGCTATTTTTAAGGTGGACGATCAGCAAGGGCACAGCCGATTTCAGGGTTTTTCCGATGCTTGTCGCAAGGGCGGCATGAAGGTGAAGTCAGAAAATATTATTTGGTATACCACAAGAGACGCCAAAATGGTTCTGGCAGATGAATCTTTTCGCGCACTTCAAAGCTGCAGCGCCGTTGTATGCTACAATGATCAGGTGGCACTTAAACTTGCGGAATATTTAAAGAGGCAGGGCATCCATGTGCCTGCCGATATTGCACTGGTGGGGTTTGACAATTCAGAGCTTGCTACCGCTACCGAACTAAAGCTCACCACAGTGCAGCATCCGGGAGAGTTAACCGGCATAAGAGCCGCGGAAATACTGCTTGGAGGCACAAAAAATGTAAAGGAAATGATGAAGCCTTCCTTAATTGTAAGGCATTCTACATAAAAAGAGCATATGGGAGGAATTTTTATGCAAAAAAAATATGCCATTGGTGTGGATTATGGCACATTGTCCGGCAGAGCAGTCCTGGTGGACTTGCAAAGCGGCGAGGAGCTTGCCGTTTCTGTATTGGAATATCCTCATCAGGTCATGGATGATTACTTGCCGGATGGGAAAACAAAATTAGGACTGGATTTTGCGCTTCAGCATCCACAGGATTATTTGGATGTACTCTCGGCCACAATACCGGACGTATTAAAGCAGGCCGGCGTTTTGGCGGCGGATGTTGTGGGGGTGGGTATTGATTTTACCGCCTGCACTATCCTTCCTATCGATGAGATGGGGATGCCCCTTTGCTTTGATAAGGCCTATCAGTCCGAACCCCATGCCTATGTCAAGCTGTGGAAGCATCATGCGGCGCAGGAGGAGGCCAACCGCCTAAATGAAATTGCCACGCAAAGAGGCGAAAGCTTTCTATCGCGCTACGGCGGGAAAATATCCTCCGAATGGCTGGTGCCCAAGGTATGGCAGATAGTAGAAGAGGCACCCGAAATCTACGAAAAAGCGGATCGTTTTATGGAAGCAGCGGACTGGGTTGTCATGATGCTGACAGGCAAAGAAGCAAGAAATGCCTGCACAGCAGGATATAAAGCCATGTGGAGCAAAAGAGAGGGGTATCCTTCCAAGGCCTTTTTTGCAGCACTTCATCCAAGGCTTGAAAACTTGGTGGAGGAAAAACTGAGCACTCAGATTTATCCCATCGGGGCAAAGGCCGGTGAAATTACTGATAAAGGAGCTTTGCTCACGGGGCTATTAGAAGGCACGGCGGTGGCCGTTGCCAATGTGGATGCACATGTTGCGATCCCCGCTGTTGGCATTACTGAGGCCGGTAAGATGCTAATGATCATGGGAACCTCCACCTGCCATATGCTACTGGGAAATGAAGAGGCGCAGGTGCCCGGAATGTGCGGATATGTGGAGGATGGAATTCTGCCCGGATTTATTGGCTTTGAGGCAGGGCAGTCCTGCGTGGGTGACCATTTTGATTGGTTTGTGAAAAACGGTGTGCCTGCTCGCTATATGGACGAAGCAAAAGAAGCCGGCATCAATATCCACCAGCTACTGCGTCAAAAAGCAAAGCGGCTAAGACCGGGTCAAAGCGGGCTTGTGGCACTGGACTGGTGGAACGGAAATCGGTCTGTCCTTGTGGATGTTGATTTAAGCGGGCTGATTATCGGCTACACGTTGCAAACAAAGCCGGAGGAAATATACAGAGCACTGATTGAGGCGACTGCGTATGGCACCAGAATGATTATCGATACCTTTGAAGAAAACGGCGTTGCCATAAACGAACTGTATGCGGCCGGCGGCATTGCCGAAAAGGATGAGATGATGATGCAGATATATGCAGATGTTACCGGCAGAAAAATCCGAATATCCGGTTCCACACAAGCACCTGCACTGGGCAGTGCCATCTTTGGAGCTGTGGCAGCAGGCGCTAAGGCCGGTGGATTTGACAGCATCAAGGATGCGGTGGCAGTGATGGCGAAGCTAAAAGATGTGGTCTATGAGCCGATTAACCAAAATAAGGCGCTGTATGAAAAGCTCTATAGCGAATACAAAATCCTGCATGACTATTTTGGCCGCGGCGCAAATGATGTAATGAAACGATTAAAAGCATTAAAAGATTGAAAAAATGAAAATATAGGAGTGGATTGTTATGATGAATGTACCTGTAGTAAAGCTTGGTATTGTGGCAGTCAGTCGCGACTGCTTTCCGGTAACCTTAAGCAAAAGTCGTCGAGAGGCGGTGGCGAAGGCATGTGCAAATGCACAGCTTGAAGTTGTGCAAATTGAAACCGTGGTAGAAAACGAGAAGGACAGTTTGCTGGCACTGGAACAATTAAAGGATGCAGGCATAAATGCGCTGGTAATTTATTTGGGTAATTTCGGCCCGGAGGGCCCGTCTACCATTTTGGCACAGAAGTTCCCCGGCCCTGTGATGTTTGTCGCGGCGGCGGAGGAAAGCACAGAAGGTCTCATGGGTTCTCGTGGGGATGCGTACTGTGGCATGCTCAATGCTTCGTACAATCTGGGCATTCGCGGACTGAAGGCATATATTCCGGAGTATCCTGTGGGGGATGCCGAGGAAGTTGCCGCGATGATTTTGGATTTTGAAAAAATCGCCAAGGTGGTCATCGGTGTGCAGAACCTGAAAATTTTTGGGTTTGGCCCTCGTCCTCAGGACTTTGTTGCGTGCAATGCACCTATTAAGCCTTTGTACGATTTAGGCGTAGAAATCATGGAAAACTCTGAGCTTGATTTATTTGCCGCATATAACGACCATGCGGATGATCCTCGCATTGGCGAGATTGTGCGTGAAATGGAGCTAGAGCTATCTGAGGGCAACTGTTATCCCGGCGTACTGCCAAAGCTTGCCCAATACGAACTGACACTGATGGATTGGTATGAAAAAAACAAAGGTGCAAGCAAATTTGCGGTATTTGCCAATAAGTGCTGGCCGGCTTTTCAGACGCAGTTTGGCTTTGTTCCTTGCTATGTGAATTCACGCCTCGCATCAAAGGGGATACCAGTTGCCTGTGAAACCGATATATACGGCGCCCTGAGCGAATACATACTCACCTGTGCAACCGGCATGCCGGCTACACTTCTAGATATCAACAATACGGTTCCAAAGGATATGTTTTTAGCCAATCGCCATAAGATAGAGGGCTATTCCCATACGGATTTATTTATGGGTTTCCACTGCGGCAATACTCCCATTTGCTGCCTAAAAAAGAGTGCCATGAAGTATCAGCTCATTATGCACAGACTCTTAGAACCGGACAAGGAGCCTGATATTACCAGGGGCACCTTAGAGGGCGCGATCGCACCCTCGGACATCACACTCTTTAGACTGCAGGGCAGTGCAGATTGCAAGCTGAGCAGCTACATCGCACAGGGGCAGGTTGCGGATATTAATCCGGCATCCTTTGGTGCCATCGGTGTATTTGCCATTCCTCAGATGGCAAGATTTTATCGCCATGTGCTGATTGCAAAAAGATATCCACACCATGCAGGCATTGGCTTTATGCATGCAGGGAAAATCCTTTTTGCGGCACTCGGACTGCTGGGCGTGAGCGATATCGGCTACAACCAACCGGAGCATGTGCCGTTTGCCTCAGAAAATCCGTTTCGATAAGGAGGAAATATGCTAAAAGAGCTAAAAAAGCAGGTATTAGAAGCAAATTTATTGCTGGAAAAATATCATCTGGTTACCTTTACTTGGGGCAATGTCAGTGGAATTGACAGGGAGCGGGGGCTCATTGTCATTAAACCCAGCGGCGTACCATACGAAGAACTTTTGGAGGAACATATGGTGGTGCTTGATTTGGAAGGGAAATGTATAGAAGGAGCACTTCGGCCCTCCTCCGATACCCCAACACATCTTGAGCTATACAAAGCCTTTGAGGGAATTGGCGCTGTGGTGCATACTCACTCCTCATGGGCTACGGCATGGGCGCAGTCCGGCAGATTTATACCGGCCTATGGAACCACCCACTGCGATTATTTTTATGGTGATATCCCATGCACCAGAGGGCTTTTTAAACGAGAGGTAGAAGGGGAATACGAAAAAGAAACCGGACTTGTGATTATTGAAGCATTCAAGGATTTGGATCCTCTTAGCATTCCTGCGGTACTGGTGAAAAATCACGGCCCGTTTACTTGGGGGGGAAATCCAAAGGATGCGGTGCACAATGCAGTCGTGCTGGAGGAGTCGGCCAAAATGGCCTATCATACCATGATGCTTAATCCCGAAGCCCAGGGCGCAGACTCCTATTTACTGGACAGGCATTTTCTGCGCAAGCATGGACCGGAGGCTTATTACGGTCAGAAATAAATCAAGGGTACCTCTAAAAACTCTGGAATAGAGAAATGGCGAGGGATTTTTTCGTATCATTTGGCCCGCCGCCCGAGGTTTTTTAGAGGTGCTCTCAATAAAAAGGAGCGTTTTTCATGCAAAGCAATTGGCTTTCTGATGCGGTATTTTATCAAATTTACCCTCAAAGCTTTTACGATGATAATGGAGATGGAATAGGGGATATTCAGGGGATTATTCGCAAACTGGACTATTTAAACGAACTGGGAGTCAATGCCGTATGGCTTAATCCCATGTACGAATCCCCCTTTGGAGATGCCGGCTATGATGTAACCGATTATCGAAAAATTGCATCCAGATACGGCAGTGTGGCTGATTTTGAGCAGCTGCTGGAGCAGGCGCACAAGAAAAATATCAAAATCATCATGGACTTTGTGCCGGGGCATACCTCCTGCGAGCATGAATGGTTTCGCGAATCCTGCAAGCCCCATGAAAATGCATGTTCCAATCGATATGTTTGGAGCGACAGTGTATGGAAAGCCGGACCGAACATGATCAAGGGCTATTCCGATCGTGATGGCAGCTATATGTATAATTTCTTTTATTTTCAGCCCAAACTAAACTATGGGTATGCAGACCCAGAGGAGAGCTGGCAGCTACCCTTTTCGCATCCGGATGTGCAAAAAACAGTAGATTTGATGATAGAGTATATGCGTTTTTGGCTTGATCTTGGCATTGACGGACTGCGTGTGGATATGGCCGGCAGCTTGGTGGTTGGAGATACAGAACTGGTGGCCACCAAACAGTTGTGGGGCAGAGTGCGAGAAATGTTTGATAAAGATTATCCTCATGCGGTGATGCTATCGGAATGGGGTTATCCCATCAATGCGGTGGATTGCGGCTTTCACGGCGACTTTTTGCTCAGAAGCGGAACCACCATGTATACACCCCTGTTTCGCAAGGAACAGTGGAGAAATGGTGTGCATTTTGATGGCCACAGCATTTTTGATATGGAGGGCAGAGGGGATATCAGTGAATTTACTGAGCAATTTCTACAGCATATGAAGGGCGTGGCAGGCAAAGGTCATTTTATTATGCCCACCGGCAGCCATGATATGCCGCGACTAAATCATCGTCGCACGGAGCAGGAGCTCAAGGTGATGTTTGCTTTTGTACTGACCCTGCCTACGGTGCCCATCATCTATTATGGAGATGAAATTGCCATGCGTTATATCCCTGATCTTGTTTCCAAGGAAGGTGGTTATAATCGCACGGGTGCGCGCACACCAATGCAGTGGGATAACAGCCCGAATATGGGATTTTCCTCTGCGCAGGAAGCGCTTTTATATCTACCTGTAGACCATGAAGGGGAAACGGTACTTGGGCAAAAAAATAGAAAAGACTCCTTATTTCACTGCACAAAAAAGCTGCTTAGCCTAAGAAAAAGCACCCCTGCACTGGGAACGGAAGGTAGTTTTACCCCGGTGCTCATGCAGGAGAAAACCTACCCCTTTGCTTATTTGCGAGAGGGAGAGGGGAAACGATATCTTGTTGTGATTAATCCAAGCGATTGTGAATATGAAATGCAACCGGATATAAATGGTGCTTTTGAAATACTATTTGTGTGTGGAGAAGCAAAGGCAAGCGGGCAAGGCATCAAAATCGGAAAAGTTAGTGCCGCTATTTTTGAGGTCATTTAATGCTTAAAAGAGGCTAAACGTCTTTCTATATTTTGCAGGCGTGAGCAGATTTTGCGCCACAAACAGGCGATAAAACCAGCTGAGGCTTTCAAATCCGCATTCGTAGCAGATATCCGTTGCGCTCATGCGAGTAGAAATCAAAAGGTTTTGCGCATAGGCAAGGCGTTTTTCGGTGATAAATTGTGTGGGAGTGGTTCCCAGTCTTTGCTGGAACACTCTGCATATATGTTCAGGACTGCGGCCGGAGAGCTCGTATATACGATGCACTCCGGCCGTATAATTTTCTTTTTTTTGCATGGCAAGGAGCAGACTATCAAACCAGTCCCCGCCCGTTTTCCAGGGATATTTTAACAGATTTTTCATTAAGTCAAATAAAAGAATGCGCATCAAAAGCCCATTATCACCGGTTTCTATGGCCTGCTTGCACTGCTGCTTGATGGTATAAATACCATCTGCATCAAGATGGGTGCCGGTGGGAATGTTCCTTGTCCCCAAGTACATCGCAAGAAGGTCAAACACTTCTTTTCTAAAAGCGATATTGATAAACTCATATTGACCGGAGGATTTTGCAGGGGCATAGTAATGAATATCCGAAGGGGAAATGAGGCGCACCTCCCCCTCGCAAAGCAAATGGGTACTGCCACTGCACACATGCGGCACTTTGCCTTGCGTCACCACGAATAATTCATAGAAATTGTGATTATGAGGGGAAGCAGATGCACATTTTTGCGTATGAAAGAATATAGAAATTTCTCTTCCGGAAAAACAATTTTCTGCAAATAAAGTAATGCTCATGTACCTGCCTCCTTTAAAAAACAAATGGCATAATATCAATATACAATAAAAATAACAGCAAGTCAAGGGAAGTTTTATCAAAAAAGATATGCTATAATCAGGGGCAAGGAAGGGGTTGACATGATGACTTCAAGAGAAAGACTGCAAAGGGTCATTGCGGGAGAATTGCCAGACTGCGTGCCGGTAGCACCGGATACATCCAATATGATTCCCATGAAGATGACAGGCGCACCTTACTGGGATAGCTATCTATATCAGGATATTCCTCCGTGGAAGGCATATATCAACTGTGTAAAACATTTTGGTTTTGACTCCCTCATGGATGGTTATGTCAATATCCGCTTTGAGGAGCTTGGCGATATTGACCGCAGTTGGCAGGATGCCATTGTGTATCAAGATGAAGAGAGAATAGTGACTCGTAGGTATCAAAAGGCGGCCACATCCATCCTTTGGAGTGACTATGTTACTGTCTATTATAGAGATAACCCGCCAACGTATGGGCTACATCATACAAAAGCAAAAGTGGATGCTATTCCGAGTCATTTTGAAGATGTGCAGCCGAGAGGGCAGTGGCCGGAGGGGGAAGCGCTTTTGGCGCTTGTGAAATCCGAAATGGGAGAAAGTGGCCTTGTCGGAGTCTTCTGCGGATCATTAAGCATCATTGGAAGCGAAGAGGGTATTTATCAGTATTATGATGATCCGGATAAATATATCGCACTGGCACAGCAAAGGCTTGAACGTGCAAAAACAAAGCTACACAAGCTCATGAGCCTTACGCACAAACCGGATTTTATATGCATTGGCTCCTCGGGCACCTTTATTTATAACACCATGGATATGTTTCGCACGCTGAGCTTGCCGTATTTAAAAGAAATGTCCGCCTTGTGCAAGGAGGTTGGCATTGCCTCCCATGTGCATAGCTGTGGCCCCGAAAAGGATCTTGTCCGAATTGCGGCAGAGGAAACTGACCTTACCATTATTGACCCGCTGGAAATCCCACCAATGGGGGACTGCAATTTAAAAGAACTCAAACAGAAATATGGTCAAAAACTCGTTCTCAAAGGCAATATTCATACTACGGATGTGATGCTAAGAGGTAGCGTGCACGACGTGCGAGAGGCTTGCAAAAAAGCCATTGACGATGGAGCTGAGGGAGGAAGATTTATTTTATCAACAGGAGACCAGTGCGGCAGAGATACCCCTTTTGAAAACATTGAGGCGATGATTGATACGGCAAGAACATATGGTAGATATAAATAAGCAATGGTAAGAATACCCTTTGTCATTTATGCCACCTTCTTTTGTATTATTTTGTCCATGCAGCGGTATATTTATTTGTGATAGAGCAAAAGATATGAGTAATTGTATAGCAAAGGAAGTGTCGTATGAAAGGTCATAAAAAAAATAGAGAGAATAAAGCAACACAGTTAACAGATGAAGGAAGCGTAGCCTCCACCACTGAATGTACCGGCCTTATGCCGTCGAAACTGGAGGAGGATGACAAAATCAATGAATACCAGCAAATTTATCATATTCCTGGCCCGGCCGATCACAAAAAAAATAATAAATAAGCAATAGATTTGCCGCAAAACCCATCAATGGTTCCCTGCAGTTGCCATCAGAATGATGGTAGCCTGCCACAAGAAACGAAATGAGCCAGCCATTGCGCTAAAATGAATGCCAACAAAGAAGAGTGGCATTCATTTTTTTATGCGAAAAATCCCATATTTGCATTTTGCAGCTACCCCTGCCGGAAAAAATGAAGAAATGCAAAGTCCAAATAGGATTGACAAATTAGGTAAAATTATATATAATTCATTCATATAAAAAATGAATACAAAATTGCCTTTTCGTGTCACCTGTGGCAATTTTTGAAGATGAAGGAAGGATCAATTACATGGAGAAATTAGGTCTAAATGAAATAAGAGAAAAATATTTGGCGTTTTTTGAAAGCAAGGGGCATTTGCGTATGCCAAGCTTCCCGCTAGTGCCGCAAAAGGATGCCACCCTGCTGCTAATTAATGCCGGCATGGCACCCTTAAAGCCGTACTTTACCGGGCAGGAGGTGCCACCTTCCAATCGAGTGACCACCTGCCAAAAATGCATTCGCACACCCGATATAGAGCGTGTTGGTATTACCGCACGTCATGGTACGTTTTTTGAAATGCTGGGCAATTTCTCTTTTGGGGACTATTTTAAAAAAGAAGCCACCGCTTGGGCATGGGAATTTGTGACCAAGGTGATGGAGATGCCAGCGGACAGGCTGTGGGTCAGCATATACTTAGACGATGATGAAGCGTATGACATATGGACAAAAGACGTAGGCGTATCGCAAGACCGTATGGTGAGGCTGGGGAAAGAGGATAATTTTTGGGAAATCGGCACAGGTCCTTGCGGGCCTTGCTCTGAAATATATTTTGACAGAGGAGAAGACAAGGGCTGCGGCAGTCCCGATTGTGCTGTGGGATGTGACTGCGACCGATTTGTGGAATTTTGGAATTTGGTATTTACTCAGTTTGATAAAGACAAGGACGGCAATTACAACCGCCTTGCCAAGCCCAATATTGATACCGGCATGGGGCTGGAACGCATTGCGGCCATTATGCAGGGGGAGAACTCTCTGTTTTTGGTGGATACCGTTAAAAATGTGCTGAGCCATGTGTGCAGACTGAGTGCAAAGGAATATGGAAAGCAGGATAAAGAGGATATTTCCATTCGCATTATTACCGATCATATCCGTGGCACCGTATTTCTTGTCAGCGATGGGGTCGTCCCCTCCAACGAAGGCAGGGGCTATGTGCTTCGAAGACTCCTGCGCAGAGCGGCTCGCCACGGAAAGCTTTTGGGGATCCATGGGGTATTTTTAGCAAAGCTTGCCGATACGGTGATTGACAACACAAAAGGTGCATATCCCGAATTAGAGCAAAACAGGGAGTATATTAAAAAGGTCATTAGAATAGAGGAAGAACGATTTATAGAAACGGTTGACCAGGGACTGCAAATGCTTGGGCAGTATGCCGAAGAGATGAAGAAAAACGGGCAAACGGTGCTTGGAGGAGAAATTGCCTTTAAGTTATACGATACGTATGGTTTTCCAATTGACCTTACAAAGGAAATCTTGTTCGATTGCGGCATGACAATGGATGAGCAGGGATACAGAGATAGAATGGAGCAGCAGCGCACGCGTGCTAGAAACGCACGGGTAGGTGATGGGGATGTGGCCTGGGCGGAGGATACCACGAGCGATCCCATCAGGGACGTAAAAAGCGAATTTGTGGGTTATGATGCTTCGCAGGCGCAGGCAAAAATCACACATCTTTTGGTGGACGGAATGTTGGCAGATAGTGCCGGATGTGATATGGAAGTGGGCATTATTACGGATAAAACGCCATTTTACGGCGAGAGTGGCGGCCAAATGGGCGATAGCGGAACTATGCGCACGCAAAGCGCAAGTGTCGTTGTTAAAAACACCAAAAAATTATCGGAAGATAGAATTTTGCATATCGCACAAATAGAAAGTGGGACCATTGCAGTTGGGGATGTGGTCAATGCGCAGGTGGACACCGATCTTCGAGATGCTACCTCGCGAAACCACAGTGCCACCCATCTGCTGCACAGTGCGCTAAGGCAGGTACTGGGTAGCCATGTCAATCAGGCAGGCTCCTTCGTATCGCCTGATAGGTTGCGCTTTGACTTCGCACATTTTGAGGCAGTGTCAAAAGAGCAGCTTGCAAAGGTAGAGGAAATTGTAAACGCCAAAATATTAGAAGCCATGCCTGTTGAGACGAAGGTGATGGACAAGGAGGAAGCCAAGAGCACAGGAGCACAAGCGCTCTTTGGTGAAAAATACGGCGCAAAGGTGAGAGTGGTGCACATGGGAGATTATTCTTCCGAGCTTTGCGGCGGAACGCATATTGCGAGTACGGCACAGATAGGGCTATTTAAAATCATATCCGAAAGCGGCGTAGCGGCCGGCACAAGGCGTATTGAGGCGGTGACGGGCGGCGGCGTGCTTGCCTATATGAAGCACACAAGGCAAATACTAGAGGATGTGGCAAAAACCTTCAAGGTGGGCAATATGGAGGAGCTTCCCCTCAAAGCCCAGGCTTTTGCAGAGGAACTAAAGGAAAGCGGAAGAGTAATAGAGCAACTAAAAAATAAGCTTGCAGGTGGGGCGGCCGATGCACTTTTATCCGGCGCAAAGCAAGTGAAGGGCGTAGTGCTGATTGCGGAAACGCTGGAAAACACTACAGTGGATGAAATGCGTATCATGGGAGATAAATTCAAAGAGCAAATTTCCGGCGCACTGGTTGTTGTACTTGCAAGCACCAGCGAAGGAAAACTGAGCTTTGTGGCGATGACCAATGCACAGGCGGCCGCTATGGGCGCACATGCAGGAAATATCATCAAAAAAATCACCCCAATTGCAGACGGCAGCGGTGGTGGCAGGCCAGATTCTGCACAGGGCGGCGGCAAGGCACCTCATAAAATGGGTGAGGCGTTGACTGCGGTGGAAGCAGTGCTTGCAGAGCAGATAAAATAGGCATTTTGCAGTGAACTTATTTTTCAGGAAAGGAAATGAAAACACTTTGTTTTTCAGGTGAAAAGAGATGACGGACTGTATATTTTGCAGAATTATCAAAGGAGATATCCCTTCGGAGAAGGTATATGAGGATGAATTTGTCTATGCATTTCGGGATATTAATCCGGTTGCACCCACGCATATTTTGATTGTGCCAAAGAAGCATTTGCCTTCCACGAATGAACTTGATGAAAAAAACAGCACAAGCATTGCTAAAATATTTGAAGCGGCTGCAAAGATAGCCAAAATGGAGAACTTATGTGAGTCGGGATACCGAATTGTCAGCAACTGCGGCGAGGACGCAGGGCAGAC
>CAZQDP010000051.1:0-18002 GCA_964592375.1 uncultured Eubacteriales bacterium
GATTACACAATATAGGTGGAAGAAACGGTGTTGCCGCCTCTGCCTGTCCAATTGGTGTGAAAGAACTCGCCGCGCGGCTTGTCTGTTCTTTCATACATATGTGCACCGAAATAATCTCTTTGACCTTGCAACAGGTTTGCCGGTAGTTTTTCGCTTCTATAACCGTCAAAATACGAAAGAGCAGAGGAAAGAGCGGGAACGGAAATGCCATTTAAAATTGCCTGAGACAATACACGTCTGAAGCTTTCTTGTGCTTCTGTTACCTGCTGGGTGAAATATGGAGCCATTAAAAGATTGGATAGGGCAGGGTTTTCCTTGTATGCATCCCTGATTTTTTCAAGGAATACAGAGCGGATGATACAGCCACCTCTCCAGAGCATGGCAATGTCGCCCAATTTCAGATCCCATTCAAATTCCTTTGAAGCGGCATCCATTAACACAAAGCCTTGTGCGTAGGAAACAATTTTAGAGGCAAACAATGCGTTTTCAAGGTCGCTGAGAAATGCTTCCTTATCGCCTTCGTATTGCTTGATGGCAGGGCCGGCTATTGCTTTTGAGGCTAACACTCTTTCTTCCTTGATGGCAGAAAGAGAACGAGCATATACGGCTTCGCTAATGAGCGTAAGTGGTACGCCGAAGTCCAAAGCGGCCTGTGAGGTCCATTTGCCGGTGCCCTTTTGGCCGGCAGTATCCAAAATATAATCCACAATAGGCGTGCCGTCTTCATCAATGTAGTGGCAGATGTCCGCTGTGATTTCCACAAGGTAGCTATCAAGCCTGTTCTGATTCCATTTTGTAAACACATCACCAATTTCCGGTGCGGACATGCCGAGTAAGTTTTTCATAATAAAATATATTTCGCAAATCAGCTGCATATCGCCATATTCTATGCCATTGTGCACCATTTTTACAAAATGCCCTGCACCATCACTGCCAATCCAATCACAGCAAGGAGTGCCATCTGCCGTTTTGGCAGAAATGGCCTGCAAGATAGGCTTCACGTGTGCCCATGCGGCAGGTGAACCGCCCGGCATAATGCTGGGGCCAAGTAGCGCACCCTCTTCGCCGCCGGAAACCCCGGAGCCAATATACAATATGCCTTTTTCTTCTAGATATTTTGTTCTTCTTCTTGTATCATAAAAATATGAATTTCCGCCATCGATTAAGATATCGCCCTTTTCAATAATCGGTAGAAGTTTTTCAATCAAATCATCTACCGGTTGGCCTGCCTTTACCATCATCATAATCTTGCGAGGCTTTTTAAGGCTTCCTACGAATTCTTCCAGAGAGTAAGTACCCAGTATATCCAGTTCCTTTGCTCTGCCTTCCGTAAATCTTTTTACTTTTGCTGTATCACGATTAAAAACGGACATGGAAAAACCATGGTTTGCAATATTCATTGCAAGGTTTTCGCCCATTACCGCAAGTCCGATCAGTCCGAAATCTTTACCCATTTTTCTACACCATCCTTTTTTAATTTATGCAAAATGCTTCATGAGATTATCCAGCGCCTGCTGTTCCATCATACTTCTGGCCTCAACGGCACTAGAACCCATATGCGGGCTGAGAACCACGTTTTCAAGCTCGGTAAGTGGGCCTTCATATGGTTCCTGCGCAAAGCAGTCGAAGGCTGCACCGGAAAGCTTGCCACTTTTCAGAGCGGTATAGAGTGCATCTTCATCTACCAAATTACCGCGGGAAATATTCACGAGAATTGCGCCATCCTTCATGGCATTGATTGCCCCGGCATCAATCATGTGATGATTTTCTTTTGTATAGGGGATGTGCATGGTCACAATATCACTTTGTGCGATTAAATCCGCAAGTGGCATCATTTTGCAAAGAGAATGCTCCGTAATATAGGGGTCATAACCCACAAGTTCACATCCAAATGCCTTTAAAATATTGGCGACATATGTACCAATGCGGCCACAGCCAATAATACCCACGGTTTTCCCGCGCAAAAGGTTGCCAAGGGGACGAAGCCATTGCTTTGACTTTACACCTGCATCCAGTGTGGGGATTTTTCGAAGCAAGCTCATGAGCATACCTATCGTAAGTTCACTTACGGCAACCATGGGTGCATCGGGAGTGATTTCAACGATTTTACCAAGCTTTTTAGCGGCATCCATATCCACAGAATCTACGCCAACGCCGCAACGAGAAATGACCTTTAACTGGGGAGCGGTTTCCATCACCTTTTCCGTGAGGGGCTCAACCCCTGCAATCATGCCCACGGGCTTGTACTCCTGCATAAGACCTATAATTTCATCCTCTGTCAATTTTCTTTTATAGGGATTTAAAATAAAGTTATATTCAGCCGGCAAATCTTTAATGCCAAAACTGGAGGTGGTAATTAGCATATTATTAGACAAATTCATCTTCCTCTCTTTCTTATCTGATCACTCGTGCGCCTGCACCTTTTACAACAGCTTCCACTTCTTTGAGACTTGCCATGGAGGTGTCACCCGGGGTAGTCATGGCCAGTGCACCATGTGCTGCACCGTATTCAATTGCCTTTTGGCCGTCGTTAAAGGTGACCATACCATATATAAAGCCCGAGGCGAAGCTATCTCCTCCGCCTACTCGGTCGTATATTTCAAGTGCATCGTATGTTTTGGATGAGTAAAACTCACCATCATACCAGCAGATTGCACCCCAATCGTTCACTGTAGCGGTTTTCACGGTGCGTAGGGTAGTAGCGATCGCTTTAAAATTAGGATACGTTGCCACTGCTTGTCTTATCATATTTTCATAGCCTGAGCGGTTGATTTCATTAAAATTCTCATCGTTGCCTTCTACCTCTAAACCAAGGCAAGCTGTAAAATCTTCTTCGTTTCCAATCATCACATCAATATACTTTGCAAGCTCGCGGTTTACCTCTCTTGCCCTATCAATCCCTCCAATATAATTCCAAAGCGAAGGGCGATAATTTAGGTCGTAGGATACAATGGTACCATATTTTTTTGCGGTTTTAACAGCCTCCAGTACAACGCCTGGTGTTGTATCAGAAAGTGCGGCAAAAATACCGCCTGTATGCATCCAACGCACACCTAAGGTGCCAAACAAGTATTCCCAATCAATATCATCGGCTTTCATCTGAGAAGCTGCAGAATTGGCACGATCGCCAACGCCAAGCGCACCACGAATGCCATGTCCCTTTTCGGTGAAATTAAGACCATTGCGAACGGAACGGCCGATACCATCAAACTTCATCCATTTAATAAAGGAGGTGTCCACCCCGCCTTGCATAATGAAATCTTCAATGAGCACGCCAACATCGTTATCCGCGAGCGCAGTGACAATTGCGGTTTTATAGCCAAAGCATTTGCGCAGGCCACGAGATACATTGTATTCTCCGCCGCCTTCCCATACTTGAAAAGAACGGGCGTTTTTTATTCTGCCGTCTCCCGGGTCAAGTCTTAACATAACCTCACCTAAGGAAATACAATCATACATGCAATCCTTTTTGTCCTTTAGCACCAATTTGCTCATGAATAATTCCTCCATTTTATGACCGCCACATGGGCGAAAATTAATATATTGATTTATTATATACTGTAATGCTAAACTTGTCAAATAGTAAAATATATTAGAATTGTTTCCCGAAAATCAAAATTCAAAGACTTGACAAGCAAAATGATAAAATATATAATAGCAAAAATAATAAAATTTATGATTAAGTGGTAAAGGGGTCTTAAAAAAATGGAAGATTTATCGTTTCGTCAGGTGCACCTTGATTTTCACACCAGTGAAAAAATTGAGAAAATTGGTGCGAATTTTTCAAAAGAGCAATTTCAAAAGGCGCTGAAGATAGGGCATGTAAGCTCTATTACCGTGTTTTCGAAATGCCACCACGGCTTTGCATACCATCCATCAAAAGCAAATGAAATGCATCCGCACCTTGGGTTTGATTTGTTATCTGCTCAGATTGACGCTGCACATGAAATCGGTGTAAAAACACCGGTCTATCTTTCTGCCGGATTGGATGAAAAAATGGCAAACCGCCACCCGGAGTGGCTTTTTAAAGAGAAGGATGGTGCAGGAAATCAAGAGTTTTTGGCTGTGGCCCGTTACCATCGCCTGTGCTTTAACACACCCTACTTGGATTATCTTTTGGCGCAGATTGATGAAGTGGCAGGGCGTTATGATGCAGATGGTATTTTTCTTGATATTGTAGGTGTCCTTCCTTGTACCTGTAGCAGTTGTATTGCCGCAATGCTGGCAAAAGGGCAGGATCCGCGGGATGAGGTGGCCATATGGGAGCTTGCAGAGGAAGTTTACGCGAATTACACCAAAAAAGTCCGTGAAGTTGTTGATAAAACAAAGCAGGGACTGCCTGTTTTCCATAATGGTGGCCATATCCGTCAGGGTAGACGAGATTTAGCACAGATGAATACACATTTGGAGCTTGAAAGCCTGCCGACCGGTGGTTGGGGATATGACCATTTTCCACTTTCTGCAAGGTATGCACAGACGCTCGGAATGCCATTTTTAGGAATGACGGGCAAATTCCATACCACTTGGGGAGAATTCGGAGGTTACAAACATAAAAATGCATTGCGCTACGAAGCGGCGCTTTCCATTGCCAATGGCGCTTGTTGTAGTGTTGGCGATCAATTGTCGCCGGATGGATTAATGGACGTGGCCACCTATCTACTTATTGGCGCAGCTTACTCTGAAGTGGAGAAAAAGCAACCGTGGGTAGAGTTGGTGCAGCCTGTAGCAGATATCGCATTACTCACTACCGAATCGGTCAATAATTGCTATTATAAAACGCCAAAGGCAAGAGCAGGGGAGATGGATAGTGGCGCTGTACGCATTCTATTAGAGGGACATTATCTTTTTAATGTCATAGATACGTTGGCGGATTTTTCTGTTTATCGTGTGATTATACTACCGGATGGTTGCCGTTTGAATGCGTCTTTGTTGCAGAAATTAGAAACCTTTATCACTGGCGGTGGAAAGATACTGGCAACCGGCGAAAGTGGTCTTGCACTGGATGGAGATGAGTTTGTTCTTGATTTTGGCGCACAGCGTATATGCGAAAACCCTTTTCAACCGGATTATTTTCGTCCTCACTTTTCGCTTACAAGTCTTGATGAGGCTTCCTTTATCTTCTATGGTAAAGGTCAGAAGCTTGCTCTTACCTCGGGGAAAGAGCTCGGTGCAAGAGAAAACCCCTATTTCAACCGAGATGCTTTGCATTTCTGCTCCCATCAACATGCACCAAGCAGCGGAGAATACGGCGGCCCGGGCATGGTTGAAGGGCGGGCTGGTATTTATATTGCGTGGAATGTTTTTGAGGATTATGCCACAAAGGGCAGCCTAAGCCTAAAGGAAACGGTCATCGCTGCACTCGATAGACTGCTTGATGGTTGTAAGACCATTAAAACAACACTGCCGGCGCAAGGCGTAACCACATTAATGCACCAGAAGGAAAAGAAACGGTATATTCATCATCTTTTATATGCTTGCCCGGTGAAGCGGGGCAAAAATGTAGAAGTCATCGAAGACCTTTTGCCCATCTACAATACCGAATGCCAAATCAAGCTTCCGGTTACTGCAAAAAAAGTATATCTTGCGCCTTCCATGCAAGCAATTGACTTTACGCAAGAAAAGGATACGATATGCTATGCTGTGGAAAAATTCTCCTGCCATGAGATGGTTGTCGTGGATTATCAATAAATGGCTTTACGTGAATGGGGCTGCACAGTGTGCAGCCCCATTCACGTAAAAAGACTATTGCGTGCTTTCGCGGAACGCTTTGGGCGATAAGCCTTTTATTTTTTTAAAAGTGGCAACAAAAAACTTATAATCATGAAATCCGCATTCAGCGGCCACATCCATTAAGTTTTTTGTGC
The DNA here is from genome assembly GCA_964592375.1 of uncultured Eubacteriales bacterium. GTDB lineage: Bacteria > Bacillota > Clostridia > RUG12999 > RUG12999 > CAZQDP01. Next base: position 5,865 of record CAZQDP010000051.1, read on the forward strand.
GATCCCTAAGCATAGTACATGCATGTTCAATTCGAATGCCTTGCAGGTACTCGGTAATGGTAATGCCGGTGGTTTCCTTGAAAAGGCGGCATAAGTAGTTTTTACTTACAAAACAGTTCATGGCTAAGTTTTCAAGCTTGAATTTTTGTGAATAGTTTTGGTTTAGGTAATCAATAATACTCTGTACGGTATTTACCTTGTTTTCCGGAGCATGCTCACTTGGCCAGGGACTACCAAAGGAGCGCAATATCATTACAAAAAGCTCAATAGTATATGCCTTTAGCATATTCATAAAGCCCTCCTGCCGATTGAGACGCTCTGTAAGCATTGATAAGAATAAAGCCTCTATTTTTTGCTGTTGTGCAACGCTAAAATGCACTGTTTTTTTAATTCTTACCTCACCGCTTTCAAGGGATATTTCAAATAAGCATGCATAGGTAGCGGGAGAGAAATCATAGAGCAAGGATAGTTCGTTTTTAATAAAATCAGGTTTAATAATCACATTATAGGTATAAAGTTGCTCGTTTTTACGGCTAATAAAGGCATGAGACACATCATAATTAATGATGAATAAATCGCCTTTGTATACTTCGTATTGCACACCATCTACCACATGAAAGCCACTGCCTGCATAAACATAGCAGATTTCAACAAAGTCGTGGGAATGATAGATGCAGTGCTGTGCATCATGTTCCTTGGCACGAATAATATGAAAGCTCTGGTTCGGCTGTAAAAACTGTTCGGACCGATATTGAACATTGGTATTCATATGGCGCCTCCGCTATATTTGAACGCATCAGTTCAAATGATAATAATATAACCCTATATCATTATAACATAACCCCTACAAAAATCAATATACCTATGTTATATTTCTTATAAATTAATAAATTAGGAGATGACAAAATGAAGAAATGGTACGAAGGCAAGTATCGTCGTACGCTTATAGACATGCACGTGGAAGACTGGAATGAAAAGTTTCTTTCCAAATTAAGCCCGGAAAGGTATATGGAATTGATTAAAAAAGCAGATGTGCAAAGTGTGATGGTCTATGCACAGTCTCACGTTGGCCTATGTTATTTCCCGGAAAATATTGCAGCAATTCACAAAAGCCCTGCTGCTCAGACGTATTTTGGGAAAATGGCGGCACTTTGTGAAAAGGAAGGCATTGATATCATCGGTTACTATTCCTTGGTGTATGACAATTGGGCATATGAGCACAATCCCGAGTGGCGTATCATCAATGAATATGGCGTTGCCAATAGAGAAAAGCAGGAAAGCGTGATGTTTGGCGGTGCAAGGTATGGCACCTGTTGCCTGAATAATCGCGATTATGTAGCCTATGCCAAGGCGCAGATCAATGCACTTCTCCATGGCTATAAAATGCAAGGAATTTTCCTTGATATGACCTTTTGGCCCGGAGTCTGTGGCTGCAAAGCTTGCAAGGAAAAGTTTGCAAGTCAGACCGGCAAAGAAATACCGACTGTAATCAACTGGCAAGATGAAACATGGCTACTTTTTCAGAAAAAAAGAGAAGAGTGGCTGGTGTCTTTTGCTCATGAGATTACCGATTATATCAGGAGCATAAAGCCTGATATTACCATAGAGCACAACTGCGCTACAGCGTGTAATACATGGAAATATTCTGCCACAGAAGGGATTATTGATGCTTGTGATTATGCGGGAGGAGATTTGTATGGTGGATTTTTGCAGCAAGCATTTATTTGCAAGTATTTTCGTAATACCACTGTGAATATGCCCTATGAATATATGACCTCGCGTTGTGATCCAAACCTCAAGTTCCATACTTGTACAAAATCCGATGAGGAGCTCATGCTTCATAATTGCCTTGCCTATGCAAATGCAGGTGCCTTTATGTTCATTGATGCTATCAATTTAGATGGTACATACAATGAAGTCTTATATGAGCGTATGGGCAATATATTTGCAAAAACAAAAGCATACGAACAATATTTGGGAGGCACGCTAAAGGCTGATGTTGCAGTGTTCTTTAATCAGCGTAGCAAAATCAACACGGACTTAAACGGTAAATCCGTTATGGGCTCATCCTGGGTTGACCAGCAGCACTTAAAGGCATCCTTAAAAGCCTGTGAGATACTTCGCCAAGAAAACATAGCGTATGATGTTATTTCTGCAAAAAATTTAACTGACTTAAAAAAATATAACGCACTTGTATTATCGGATATGAAAATCATAGATGATACAGATGCACAGCACATCATACGCTATGTCACGGCCGGCGGAACGGTATATATGAGCGGAGTGCCATATAGCGAAAAGATGAAGCAATTTTTGGGAATTTCATGGATCAAAGATACGGAGGAAAGCTTTACCTATATTTGCCCTAAGGGTGAGGGAGCAGGCTATATGCCTGAAAATGACAGCATCGCTCCAATGACCTTGCCCATGCCGCAAGCAGTAGTTAAGATTTTAGGAGGGGAGGTTTTAGGTACAATTACGCTCCCTGCAACAAATCCTACAGATTCTGTCCGGTTTGCATCCATTCATTCCAATCCGCCATTTATCGGAACGGAGCATCCTTCCCTTGTGCGCTTTAAAATAGGGGAGGGCAGCGTCATTTGGTCAGCTGCACCCATTGAGATTTGTGAACCTATTGTAAACCGTGAAATTGTTGGTAGAATTTTTACCGATCTTATTGGAAAGGACAAGGTAATACAGAGCAACGCGCTTTGGCCGGTTGAAATTATGGTGAATGAAAAAGATAACAATTTGTTTGTCAGCCTAACCAATCAGCAGGACAGATTTCCAATTCTTCCCATGACAGATATTTTGGTAAGAATTAATACATTCGAAAAAAAACCGCAGCAGGTATTGCATTTACCAGACTGTGCCCCAATACCATTTAAATTTGATGGCACTTATGCTGAGTTTGTGGTTTCGCACCTGCATATTTTTGAAATGTATCAGATAGTGTAGCCTATACGGTTTTTAAAAGTCGGTTGACTTTTATATTTGAAAAAATACTCCAACGCAAGGATGCTTGGAGTATTTTTGATATGAAAAACAGATCAATTCAAGTATCAATAATATCATAAGTGAAATAATGACAATAAGTAAATCAGCAACTTGATAGTAAATATACGTTTTGCAGTGAAAAAAGGAAAATGCTTGTCACTTATGGAAATATAGCAAAGGATATCGTTGGAAAGCCGTTTCACAAACAGGGTGGATAATCACTATGAGTCGGGCTTTTGTGATACAGCTCCATTTTTAATCAATCGTGTTATTTACATAGCAGGAGCATCAGTTCTCGAATAAATTTACATGCAAGCGAGGTAGAAGCCCCGCTGGTATCGTAAATGGGGCTAAGCTCATTGACATCTGCACCAACAATATGGAGACTCGACACGAGCGTGCAAGCCGCAAGCAGTGCAGGAAAGGTCACGCCACCTGCCTCCGGTGTGCCCGTGCCCGGGAAAACTGATGGATCCAGCACATCCAAATCAATACTGAGGTATACGGGTGCATCGCCGATCATCTCCATGGCTTCATTGATATTATCAAAGCCATATTTATTGGTCACCACATGGGTTTTACTCCACAGAAATTCACTGCGATCGCCTGAACGAATTCCAAATTGAAAAATGCGTCCGTCACCTACAAGATCCCAAATTCTTCGCATCACTGTGGCATGGGATAGCTTCTCGCCAAGATAATCCTCCCGCAAATCAGCATGTGCATCAAAATGAAGAATATGCAAATTTGGATAATGCCCAAGTGCGCTTTGAACAGCGCCAAGGCTAACCAAGTGCTCTCCGCCAATCATCAGCGGTTTTTTGCCTGTGGATATTATTTTGTCTGTAAAATCTTTAATTGCATCCAAGGCTCTTTGTGGATTGCCAAAGGGGAGTTCTAAATCGCCGGCATCAAAAATAGCAAAATCACATAAATCCTTATCCTGATAAGGACTGTAGGTTTCGATACTTGGGGATTCACCACGAATGGCACTGCAAGCAAAGCGAGCTCCTGGACGATAAGAGGTCGTGGAGTCAAATGGTGCACCGAACAAAACTAGATTAGCATCCTCAAATTCACTGTCGCATCCGATAAAGGTATGAATATTCTTATTCATCCGCATGACTTAGCAGCTCCTTTACATAATTGGGAAGAGCAAAACAACCCTTGTGAAGTTCTGTGTTGTAGTATTTTGTTTTTATATTCAAGCTATTCCATGCGTTTTCATCCAAATCCGCAATCGGGTCATATTGCTTTGAGGCAAAACCAAAAAGCCAATGACCGGATGGGTAGGTTGGAATATGCGCTTGATACACCTTGCAAATCGGGAAAAATTCCCGAATATGCTGATGTGCGCATTTCATGGCACTTGCATAGGTATCATAATAAGGGCTTTCGTGCTGATTGACCATCATGCCACCTGCCCCAAGCGCTTTATAGCAGTTGCCGTAAAATTCTCGTGTAAATAGCCCTTCACCCGGGCCGAATGGGTCGGTGGAGTCAACAATAATCAGGTCATACTCATTTTCGCGGCTACGCACAAAGCGAAGACCATCCTCGTAGAATATCGTAACGCGCGGATCGTCAAGTGCATGGGCTGTTTGCTGGAAATGCTCTTTGCATGCGTCCACCACAAGCTTATCAATCTCTACCATATCAATTCGTTTCACGCCAGGATATCTCGTTAGCTCTCGCACGGTTCCGCCGTCTCCGGCTCCGATCACAAGCACATTTTCAATGCGTGGGTTGGTTGCCATGGGAACATGCACAATCATATCGTGATAAATAAACTCATCTTTTTCGGTTATCATCATCAGCCCATCTAAGGTAAAAAAACGGCCGAACTCTTGAGAGTCAAATATGTCAATCCGCTGATATTCACTTTCATATGAGCAGATATGACGCTGAACCTTCACAGAAAAACGTACATTTTCAGTATGCTGCTCCGTATACCATAGTTCCATGAATTCACGCCTCCAATATATTTATTCTTTCCATATCCATATCTTGCGTTCCGGTCAATAAGCATCCCTTTTCCTTGGCATAGCGGATATAGTCGAGTATTTCCTGCGAAATCATCTCACCCGGCGCCAAAATAGGAATGCCCGGCGGATAGCACATGACAAATTCAGCACAGATACAATTTTTACTGCTGCCAATTGCAACGGATTTTTTATTGGCATAAAAAGCTTGCTTTGGCGGCATCATGACCATGGGGTTAATATATTCATGGTCAAACATGCCCAGCTTATCCTTTGCATATAAACGTCGCAATTCTGAAAGTGAAGATACAAGGCGTTCTACTGCCAGTTCATTATCGCCAATGGAAATAATGGCAAGTATATTGCCAATATCACCAAATTCAATTTGAATGCCATACATATCCCGAAGCATATCATATACCTCAATGCCGGCAAGGCCAATATCCAAGGTGTGCACCGATAGCTTTGTAGTGTCAAAGTCAAACACCGTATCGCCATTTTGTAGCTCCTTTGAAAACGCATAATATCCACCGGTTCTATTAATTTCATCCCTTGCATATTGGGCGAGGGTTTTCACCTTGCCGAATATTTCTTTCCCATGCAGGCTAAGGTGCCTTCTTGAAATATCCAAGGAGGAAAGAAGCAAATAAGATGCACTGGTGGTTTGTGTGAGATTAATAATCTGGCGAGTGTATCCCGCATTGATATGCGGCCCGGTGAGCAAAAAAGAGCTCTGGGTGAGGGAGCCGCCTGTTTTATGCATGCTAACAGCCGCCATATCCGCACCTGCACGCATGGCTGAAATGGGCATATTTTCTCCGAAATAGAAATGTGCACCATGTGCTTCATCCACCAACACAACCATTTGATGCAAATGGGCAAGATGCACAATTCTTGGCAGATCGGAACAAATGCCGTAATAGGTTGGATTATTAATAAATACCGCTTTGGCATCGGGATTTTGCAAAATTGCAATCTCAACATCCGAAGCGGACATGCCAAGGGGAATGCCAAGCTGCTTATTTACTCCAGGATTGACATATACAGGAAGTGCACCGCTAATAATCAGTGCATTGATAGCACTGCGGTGCACATTGCGAGGCATAATTATTTTTTCGCCCTCCTTGAGGACGGACATAATCATAGACTGTACCGCAGCAGTTGTACCATTGACAATAAAAAAAGCGTTTTCTGCACAAAAAGCCTGCGCCGCAAGCTTTTCTGCCTCTCGAATAACAGAAACAGGATGGCATAAATTATCAAGTGGCTTTTGTGAATTCACATCAATGGAAACACAGCTACTACCAAGAAAATCCACCAAATCAGGATTACCGCGGCCCTGCTTATGACCCGGTACGTCAAAGGGAACAATTCTCTTGGTTCTATGATTTTTTAAAGCTTCATAAATCGGTGCCTGTGACTGCGTTGGGATGCGCATTTTATCGTTCCTGCCTTTTACACTCAATATACATTCATTCCACTGAATATCTCAATCATTTCCTTGCGCAAAGAGTCCGTAATGGCAAGTCTCTTTTTCGGTGGAATTTCATAAGGATCTGTATTAAAGAGATAATTCTGCAATTCAATCTCATTAATCAGCATTTTTGTGTGAAAAATATTAGACTGATACACATTCACATCAATGGCATCATATTTTGTAAGGGTATGCGGATCAATATAATCCTGAATAGAAGTAATGTCATGGTCCATATAGCATTTTCTGCCATGAACATCTCTTGTAAAGCCTCTCACGCGGTAATCAATGGTCATGATATCCGAGTCGAAGCTGCCAATCAAATAATCAAGTGCGTTCAGCGGCGATATTTTACCGCAGGTCGATACATCAATATCTACACGAAAGGTAGCGATGGCATTGTCCGGATGGTATTCCGGATAGGTATGCACGGTAAGATGGCTTTTATCCAAATGCCCCACAACCGTTTCCCTCGTTCGAAGAATAGAAGCCTCCCCTTGGTGAACAGAGGTTTCGATATTAGAAACAGACAAAGACTCCTCAGTGATTAATAGCGTTACGCTAGCTCCCTGTGGGTCATAGTCTTGCTTGGAAATATTCAGAACATGAGCCCCGATCATTTCCGTTACATCACATAAAATTTTGGTTAATCTATCCGAATTATACTGCTCGTCTATATACGCAATATAATCCTTCTGCTCCCGCTCACTTTTGGCATAGCAAACATCATAAATGTTAAAGCTAAGTGTTTTGGTGAGGTTGTTAAAGCCGTATAGTTTCAGCTTATTTACCAACCCTAACATCACAACCTTTCATTCGCATAATACAAAGCTTATTGTAATGGATATTGAGCAAAATGTCAATTGATTTTCATATATTCTTCTTAATTAATAGAATGGACCCATAATTTTGGTCGCTTTTGGTTAAATTGACCGGAAATGCTTGACAGGGTTTTCTGCAAACGATATAATTAATAAAAATCAAACAAGGAATGCTTGGAAAGCGAAATAATAAAAGGATGAAAAAGATTTGAGAAGATACCTATTTAAAAGTGATATAAAGGACATGAAAAGGGAAAGATATGAGGCAGTAATTGTAGGTAGCGGGCTTGCAGGTTTATATACTGCTTTGCTTCTTGATGAGGATATGTCTTGCTTGGTGATATCTAAATCGGGTAAGGATGAATGTAATACCTATTTTGCACAAGGCGGTATTGCGGCTGCTATTGATGAACACGACGATTTTACATTGCATTTTGAAGACACATTAACGGCAGGTGCCAACCTTTGTAAAAGAGATGCCGTTGAGCTTTTGGTGGAAAAAGGTGTAGAGGAAATTCAAAATTTAATTAAAATGGGCGTTCAATTTGACATTGATTATAGTGGTGAGCTACATACCACCAGAGAAGGCGGTCATGGTAGAAATCGAATATTGCACTGCAATGGGGATGCAACCGGAAAAGAAATTTTAGACCATTTAACCAAAATCGCGCTTCAGCGCAAAAATATAACCCTGAAATATAACTCGTTTTTAGCGGATATTATTACCGATAATGGCAGTGTGTGCGGCGTTGTGGCTTTTGAAGATGAGTATACCTTTTACCAAAGCCCCCATGTGGTTATTTGCGCCGGCGGAGCAGGGCAGATATTCAAACACACCACCAATCCGCCATCCACAACGGGAGACGGAATGGCAGCTGCAATTCGTGCCGGCGCAGGACTTGGGAATATGGAGTTTATTCAGTTTCACCCGACGGCTCTATATGAAGAAAATCCGGGGCAAAGCTGCTTTTTAATTTCTGAAGCAGTAAGGGGCGAAGGTGGCATTCTACGAAATGCGGCAGGGGAGCGATTTATGATCGGTCGCCATCCCATGGGGGACCTTGCACCCAGAGATATTGTTGCCAGAGAAATTTTTAGCGAAATAAAAAAGACGAAAACACCATATGTATATTTGGATATTACGGCAAAATCACGAGATTTTTTAGAAACACGTTTCCCAACTATTTTTGCCACTTGTTTGCAGCAGGGCATTGATATTTCAACGCAGCAAATTCCGGTATGTCCGGTATCGCATTATTTTATGGGAGGCATTCGAACGGATTTGGATGGCAGAACTAATATTCAGGGTTTGTATTCTTGCGGGGAAGCGGCATATACCGGTGTGCATGGAGCAAACCGGCTTGCCAGCAATTCACTTCTCGAATGCTTGGTTTTTGGCAGAAGATGCGCACAGGATATTAATCAAAAAAGAATGGAGGAACCTCTTCATTGCACCCCTCCAATGCCAACGATCGAAGTACGTAGGCTTGATAAACAGATTTTTGCGATGTTTCGGCTTCGCATGAAGGAGATTATGACCAAAGCAGGCGGAATTGTACGAAACGCTGACGCTCTGAAAATGGGCTTAATAGAAATTGGAGAAATGATAGAGCAATTGCAACATGCCGCACTTGAAACGCCACATCAAATGGAAACCTATAATATGCTATTGATTGCAGAAACGGTACTTCGATCGGCACTAAGCCGAACGGAAAGCATCGGATCACATTTTAGGGAGGACTCGTTATGTTAAATCATCAATATGTATCTCGCCTTGCAAAAATCGCACTGCAAGAAGATATTGGCACGGGAGACATTACAACCATTTCCACAATTCCAGCTACCAAAAAAATGAAGGGCAAGTTTATTGCAAAGCAAGCTGGCGTTATTTGTGGCATTGATTTTTTGAAATGTGTTTTTGAAGTAGCAGATGCATCCATTGACCTTTCGCTCATGGTCAAGGACGGAGAGTGGGTAGAGGCGGGAGATATCCTTGCCAAAATCAAAGGGCCTGCCATTGGCATTTTAACGGGGGAGCGAGTAGCTCTTAATTTTCTTCAGCACTTATCCGGCATTGCCACTAAAACAGCGGCAATGGTGGCCATGATAAAAGGCACAAATGCAAAAATAGCAGATACCAGAAAGACAGCACCCGGCCTTCGCATGGCACAAAAATATGCTGTACGCATCGGTGGCGGCACCAACCATCGTTTTAATTTATCAGACGGCGTACTGATTAAGGACAATCATATCAAAGCGGCAGGGAGCATTACAAACGCAGTTACAGCTGCCAAGCAATATGCACCCCATACGCTAAAGATTGAAGTGGAAACAGAAAGCATAGAACAGGTGCAAGAGGCGCTCAGCGCCGGGGCAGATATCATTATGCTAGACAATATGGATAATGAAACCATGCAAAAATCAGTGGCACTCGTCGCCGGAAGGGCACTAACCGAGGCCTCCGGCAATATGGACAGCAAAAACCTTCTTGAGGTCGCCAAAACAGGGGTTGACATTATCTCCATCGGCGCACTCACCCATTCGGTCAGCGCCATGGATATTAGCTTGCGGTTTGAGTAAAAAATAAAGAAGACTAAAAAAAAGTGGCATGCCAAGCGTAAAACGCAAGGCATGCCACTGATATTATATTTTTATACGTAGAATTTTTTAATCGCTCCCGTATTGTTTTGCACTCTGTCAAGCGCCTCTCCAAATCTTTGGAAATGAACAATCTCTCTTTCTCGCAAGAATTTGATAACACGGCTAACATCCGCATCGTCCGAAAAGCGAAGAATATTATCATAGGTTGCACGCGCTTTCTGCTCTGCTGCCAAATCCTCTACAAGATCTGCAATTGGGTCGCCTTTTACAGCCAAAGCGGAGGCGGTAAAAGGATTTCCTGCTGCGGCAGTTGGATATACACCCTTGTTGTGATCGATATAGTATGCAGCCATGGGGCTTTTTTCAATCTGGTCCGATGTTGCATTTTTGGTAAGCTGATGCACCAGTGTGCCAATCATTTCCAAATGTCCCAGTTCTTCTGTTCCTGAATCGTAACCGCAATGTTCCGCAGGCTTCCCATATGCGCTTATACTATTACTATACAAAGCAGAATAGACTTCTTTATTTTAATTACTTTCACATACCCAACCAATTAATCAAATTAACTTGCTGTATGCCATCATGATCGCCTGTGAAAACGTCCAACGTAATTAGAAACTTCGGATAGTTGTCTTTTATTTGTTTGAGCGGCGTAAGCTCCCGTTCTAAAGTGCTTTCGTCTAGCACGGATGCCGAAACTTGATAATATTCGGTTTTCATATCACGTATAGCGACAAAATCGACCTCGGTGCCGCGCCCCGATTTGCCAATATTAACGGTGTATCCGCGTCTTAAAAGTTCCAAATAAACGATATTTTCTATCTGATGCCCGATATCCTTATTCGTTGTTCCCAGTATCATATTCCTAAGACCCGTGTCACAAATATAATATTTGCTCTCGGTTTTAAGGTGCATCTTTCCTTTAATGTCATAACGGTTGACCTTGTAAAAAAGATATGCGTCGGTAAGTGCCTCCAAATAAGTGTCAATCGTGGCAGAACCCGTTGGACGGCCATTTGAGGTGAGCGTATCCGCAATCTTTTTTGCAGATACCGGGCTACCAACATTGCTGGCTAAAAAACTCGCTATTGATTTAACTAGGGTTATATCCTTCAGGTTTTCACGCGTCATAACGTCTTTGACCAGCACAGTATTGTAGATCCCTTCCAAATACTGACTGTGTGCAAGTGAATTGTCCACAAAACTGGTCGCGTAAGGGAATGCGCCCGTATTTATATACTGATTGAAGCGTTCGCGCTTATCAGGTGTCTTCACCGCCTCGCTGTATTCCGCAAAAGAAAGTGGGAGCATATCAATCTCAATGTAGCGGGCGGTAAGCTTGGTCGCAAGCTCTCCTGAAAGCATATAGGCATTTGATCCGGTGATATAAATATCAAGATTTTTTTTAAGATAAAGGCTCGAAATCGCTTTTTCGTAATCCACGCAGTTTTGGATTTCGTCAATAAAAACATATGTCCATTTGTCTTTCAGGATGCGCACTTTCACATATTCATGCAGCTTTTTATAATCCAAAAGCTCACAAAAATCCTCATCTTCTAAATTAATATAGATAATTTGCCCCTCAGTCACCCCGTCATCCTTCAGCCGCTTAATATACAAATCAAACAGCGTTGACTTGCCGCATCTTCGAACACCAGTGACAACCTTTATCATTTCTTCTTCTCGCCACATGGATAACTGTTCCAAATATGCTTTGCGTTCAATTAATCTATTCATTATGAGTTCCCCCCTTTTCAAAGACGGCGGGTTGATTTTAATCCACCATACTTTATAGTGTAACAAATTCTCGCAAATTATGCAAGCATTTTTTGAAATAACAAAATACTTGTATTAATATTGCGTATCTATTCTCTGTTAATTCGAAAAAGTACGTGTCTTTAAGAAGGAAAAAATTATGCACTTTAAGCTTCTGAAAATAAATATCTGCGCAAGCTAAGTGGGCTGGATAATATTTTTATTTTGATACTATCATCTGTTCCTTCTCCTATATATCTATTTGTAACATACGTTACCCCGGATTATTTATATCAAGGATATTCCTCGGACATGCAAAAGTGGGGCTACATTGGAATATACATTATACAAGGAGGTGAGCAGAATGGATGAAAAAACCGTAAGGCTTATCGGAGTGGAGAATGCGGTTAGTATGGATAAAAATTCTCAGGCGGAGTTTTTCTTTGAATATCAGAAAAACATTCTGCTTACGCTTTTAGAGCAGGGAGTGATGAATGATATTCAGTGT
>CAZQDP010000052.1:0-17981 GCA_964592375.1 uncultured Eubacteriales bacterium
GCAGATTTTTTTTGCGTGGAGGAATATATTTTAACATAAAAAGCACGCCCGGCATGGATGCTGGGCGTGCGAAGGCATAACTTTGCTTATGATGATTAGCCTTTTGGTTTGCGGACTTCCCTGGTGATTTTAAGCTGAGAAATTTTTTCGTCACTTTCCTGCTTGAATTTTTGCAGCATATCTTCAAATGACAAGGAGGAGCCGGCTTTTTGACGCGACCAATCCACATCAGCAGGACGGGTAGATCGCTTGCGCTGCTCTTCTAGAACCTTTTTGATAGATAAGTTGATTTTCCCTTTCTCATCGATAGAAAGGATTTTAACCTTAACCTGATCACCTACATTAATGTACTGAGTGATTTCTTTTACATAGTCAAGAGCAACCTCTGAGATATGAACAAGGCCGGTTTTACCCTCTCCAAGCTCAACAAATGCACCAAAGGGCATAATGCTTTTTACCTTTCCCTCGACCACAGCTCCCACTGAAAGCGGCATAACTATAAATTTCCCCCTTAGCTGAGCGGTCTTTACCGACCTGCACCATCAATAAATATTTTTTCGTTCCCTTTTACAAGGCCCAATTTATCCCTCGCCATTTTTTCGATATACTGCTGAGAATTTGCTTCCTCGCTGAGCCTGTCTAACTCAGTGGCAATCTGCTGCTGGCGCCCGAGTTCCTGATTGTAGGTAGTAATCAACTCATGACATTTTACGATGGATACCTGCTGAGTTACAAGGGTCACAACACCGTAAACCACAAAACTGAAAACACCAAGAGATATAAGCAAACGGGGAATGGATATATTCAGTCCGTTTTTGTTTTTTTTCTTCATCAGACAAATTCCCTCCCATATACATTATACCTTTCTTATTATTATACCAATTCTTTTACACTTTGCAAGAGTTTTTTTTGTAAAAGACAACAAAATCCATATCAGTTTTTTGATAAATTTTACTATAAACATCACTTTTTTGCCCCAATATACGCATACGACCACCACAGGGCGACTCAGCATGGCTGCCAAAATCAAAAAAAGCTTCAAAGCTTGCTGCACCAAAAAAATGTATATGGGCAGAAAAAAACGACTGATGCCCCATAAATAAAACATGGTTCCAAGGATAACGCCCGCAGCCACATACCACCGCATTTGCATGCCGCAAATCATATATAACACCGAAATGACAATTCCGCCACTCATCGTCCAAAAAAGCATATCCAAAAAAAACACAGTTTTACGCCCCAAACGAAGACTAAGGCGCAGCCCGCGAAAGAGATCATACAAAAGGCCGCAGGTAATTCCCGTAACAATACACATGATAAACACATAGGCTTGTATAGGGGCGGTTTCATAAGACACAGCTATTCACCCCTATTTCATCATTCGTCCAAAAAATCCGCTTTTCTTTTCAGATTTGCTCTCATCCGTATATATGATGGAAGTGATTTCTCCCTCAAGCATGACCTCGCCAATGTCAATGGAGAGCTTGTTTACCCTCAGGTCTCTTCCCTGGATTTCAAGGGGGCCCATTTCCGTAAAGAGTGCCACCAGCTCGTCATCAAAGCTTTCCACATCCGTAACGCCAGAGATGGAAAGTTTGCCTCTGTTTTCCAAAATAATGTTATGCACAGAATTACCCTTCTTATATTCCTCCATGCCAATCAATTCCTTTCCTGCAAATCATATACCCCCCTGCCTATTCATTGACCGAAGAGAGGGCGAGGGTTGTATTATTATCAATATATGCCTGCAGGAGGAGGAATTATAACCACTATTCCAAGATCCGATACATTTCCTCTGCACCGGATTTGGTTGTGTGTTCAACAATAGATAAGATCTCCGCTTTTAAAGTGTGATTGCCAAGTGCCAGCTCTATGATATCCCCTTCCTTGACTCTGCTACCGGCTTTTGCCTGCCGGCCATTGAGCAGCACTCTATCACTGTCGCACGCCTGACCTGCAACCGTACGCCTTTTAATGATGCGAGAAACCTTCAAAAACTTGTCAAGTCGCATAAAAACCTCCTATCCTGTAAGTAGGCAGGTATTCATCGGATTTTGTGAAGATGATAAATGCCAAATATTACAATGTTATTATATCATAAAATTAAAAAAAATCAATCATTTTTTGCTAGTGATCCCATTAAAAAACTTCTCCATTCTTTGTTAGATTGAAGAAGTCTTCATTTAAAAAAACAGCGAGCAAGTCTGTAAGCCGAGTTCTGTATTTGACGACCATCTATCTAGGCCATAGATTACTATATGGCTCAAGCCATCTACCTGAGGGAATGCCGGGCCAGCTTAGCTCCCTACTCACGATGTTGCTCCGGATGGGGTTTACAGGACCCGTCGGTTACCCGGCAGGTCGGTGAGCTCTTACCTCACCTTTCCACCCTTACCTGCATAAAACAGGCGGTATATCTCTGTTGCACTTTCCTTAGAGTCGCCTCCACCGGGAGTTACCCGGCACCCTGCCCTATGGAGCTCGGACTTTCCTCGTATACATTAAAATGTACCCGCGGCCGTCTGGCTTACTCGCTATATCTTTTATAATACAAACCCACGCCAATGGCATGGATGGTGGCTTATAAGGCTACTATAGATAATCTCTTGCCGATTCATCCTGGGCATACAATACATCCATCAGCATGAGGCCATGTGCAGGAGCCGTAATGCCCGCACCCGTTCTGTCCTTCATGGCAAGGATAATTGGAATATGAGCGGCATCTATCTTGCCACAGCCCACATAAGCCAGTGTGCCTGCAATAATCCGCACCATATTATAAAGATAGCCATCAGCCCATAGATTAATATACAGGGTTTTATCCCTTTTGTCAAGTGAAATTTCATACATGTGACGAATCGACTGCTTTTGTTGTGAGCCCGTGGCCATAAATGCCGCAAAATCTAATTTACCCACAAGGTGAGTGGCGGCAAGGCGCATCTTGTCCATATCAAGCGGCAAGGGGTAGTGCCATGCACGATGCTGCAAGAGCGGATCTCGAAACGGTGCATTCAAGATGGCATATCGATATTTTTTAGAGAGGGCACTAAATCTGGCATGAAAATCCTCGCCCACTTGCTTGCAATGATGAATTGCAATGTCACTTGGCAGCCTCGCGTTGAGTGCATATGGTAGCTTTTCTGGGGGGATTTTGCAATCCGTTTTAAAATTACATACATACTTTTTCGCGTGAACACCCGTATCGGTACGGCTACATCCGATAATTCGGATATTTTCGCCCGTCAGCCCACAGATGGCTTGCTCAATGACCTGCTGGAGCGATATCGCATTTTCTTGATATTGCCAACCGTGATAGGCAGTGCCGTCATAACTGAGCTCCATTTTTATATTTGTCATACCGGAAGCCTCCTCAGAAGCAGAACGGCAAAAATCAATAAAAGAACGAATAGATAAGCAAAATAATCAATGGATTGCATTTTCAGTATTTTCATTTTGGTACGGTTGTCTCCACCCCGATAACAGCGGCATTCCATGGCAAGGGCTAGTTCATCCGCCCTGCGAAAGGCACTGATAAACAGGGGAACCAACAGTGGAATCATCGCCCGTGCTCGATTGATAATATTTCCCGTATCAAAACTTGCGCCCCTTGCGGACTGCGCCTTCATAATTTTATCCGTTTCCTCAATAATGGTAGGAATAAACCTAAGCGCAATGGTCATCATCATCGCAAGTTCATGCGCAGGCACACCGATGCGTTTCATAGGAGACAAAAGCTGCTCGATGCCATCTGTCAGTACAATGGGAGAAGTGGTATAGGTCAGAAGTGAGGTGCCGGCAATGAGAAAAATAAGCCTTAGCCCCATAATCAATGCAATATAAAGACCTTCGTAGGTGGCAGTAATATGCCACAAGGTAAAGATAGGCCGCCCGCCGGTCATAAATATATTGATCACCGCGGTAAACCCGATAAATAGCATCAGCGGTTTCAAGCTTTTTATCACAAGCTTTAGTGGTATTTGCGCAATTTTCAGGAGTGAAATAGTAAAGAGTGCAATCAAAGCGTATCCCGAAAAATTGGTAATGCAAAATACAGCGGTAACATATGCGATGGTCAGCAATAGCTTGGTACGAGGATCCAGCCTGTGTACCACCGAGTCGCCGGGCAGATATTGCCCCAGTGTAATATCCTTCAGCATTTGATTTACCCTTCCTATTTTGAGAATAGTGCAAGTAGCTCGCGCTTTGCCTGCTCTACGGTATAGATCTTGTCCGATATGGGATAGCCGGCTTCCCGAAGCTTCTTTGCCAGCAGGGTAATTTGAGGTACATCCAAGCCAATTTGTGAGAGACACTCACCCCGGCCAAAAACCTCATCAACACTTCCCTGCATATGAATTTCACCCTCATTCATGACGACCACTCTAGACACGGTTTTTGCAATATCCTCCATACTATGTGAAACGATGATTACGGTCATCTCGTTTTCGGCGTGTAGACGCTTGATATTATCTAGTATTTCTCGTCTTCCCTTCGGGTCAAGGCCTGCTGCCGGTTCATCCAGCACCAATACCTTTGGGCTCATGGAAAGCACCCCGGCAATTGCCACCCTGCGCTTTTGACCGCCGGAGATTTCAAAGGGAGATTTCAAAGCAGTCGCTTCGCCAATGCCCACACAGCTCAGTGCAGACTTCACTCGCTTTTTTACCTCCATCTCACTAAGTCCCATGTTTTTAGGACCAAAAGCCACATCTTCAAATACAGTTTCTTCGAATAATTGGTATTCTGGATACTGAAACACGAGGCCAACCCCAAAGCGCAATGCACGCATATCGAAACCCTTTGACCAAATATCCTTGCCATCTGCATAAATTTTACCGGAGGTGGGTTTTAACAGTCCATTTAAATGCTGAACCAAAGTGGATTTTCCACAGCCTGTATGGCCGATAAGTCCAATAAATTCACCTGTTTCAATTTCAAGGTTGATGTTTTTTAGGGCATGCTTTTCAAAGGGAGTGCCCGGCATATAGATGTGACTTACATTCTCAATGGAGATTTTCATTTTACTGTCCTTTCGATTGGCAAAGGGAGCTTTAGCATTATTTCTCGAAAGCATTCATCGATGGTTAGCAAATCGTATCGCATATAAATGCCTGCTGCGCGGAGTGAAAACATCAGGTCGGTGACCTGCGGCACATCGAGGCCAATGCTTTTGAGTAGTGCCACGTTGGAAAACACCATGCGGGGCGTATTGTCTACCATGATTTTCCCTTTATCCATCACAAGCACGCGATCTGCCTGAGCCGCCTCATCCATATAATGGGTAATTAGCACCATGGTGATACCCATTTCGCGATTGAGCTGCAAAATAGTCTGCATCACTTCCTTGCGTCCTCTAGGGTCTAACATGGCGGTTGGCTCATCCAGTACAATGCACCCGGGTAGCATGGCAATAATGCCAGCAATGGCGACCCTTTGCTTTTGTCCTCCCGAGAGCATATGAGGAGCAGCGTTTCTGTGCTCAAGCATTCCCACCGCTTTCAAAGCAAATTCCACTCTCTCTTTAATTTCTTCGGAGGCAACACCTAAATTTTCGGGTCCAAATGCAGCATCCTCTTCCACCACGGTCGCTACAATTTGATTGTCGGGGTTTTGGAAGACCATCCCCACCGCTTGGCGCACTTTCCATAAAAGAGATTCGTCCCGCGTGTCCATCCCGTTTACAAATACGCTTCCGCCCTGTGGCAACAGGATGCCATTCATATGCTTCGCAAGGGTAGATTTGCCACAGCCATTATGCCCCAGCACCGCTACAAACTCACCCTTTTTTATATTGACACACACATCGTCCAAAGCCAATGAAACAACATCGCTTTGATAACCAAATTCAATATGATTTATCTCAATCATTTTGTTCATTCCTTTTGCCATCCCATCTTGCACTGCAGCCACAGGGCAAAATCAGCCCCGAGCTAGTGATGGGAAGACCGATTTCATATGACTTTGCATCCCCACCATATCGGCGCCCCAGAGTAAGATTTAGTATATTGGACATCACAACAGGAGATAGGCCCGTGGTATAGGAATTGATGATAAAAAACAAAGGATCAGAAGACAAAATTTCCATGCAAGCCTCAATAAGGGGAAAAATCTCATCCTCGATTTTCCACAATTCACCTGCAGGGCCTCTTCCGTAAGAGGGAGGGTCCATAATAATGGCATCATATTTGTTGCCTCGGCGGCTTTCCCTTGCTACAAATTTGAGTACATCATCCACAATAAAGCGAATAGGTGCATCGCCAAGACCGGATAGCACCGCATTCTCCTTGGCCCATGCCACCATGCCCTTTGATGCATCCACATGGACCGTTTGAGTGGCACCGGCAGCAGCGGCTGCAATGGTAGCACCGCCGGTATATGCGAAAAGATTGAGCACACGGATGTCTCGCCTTGCGCCAGTAATTTTGTTTATGATATAATCCCAATTGGTGGCCTGTTCAGGGAAGAGACCGGTATGCTTAAATCCCATCAATTTCACAAAAAACTTCAAATCTTGATAAGATATTTCCCATTTATCGGGGACCTTGCCAAAAAACTGCCAATGACCGCCTCCAGTGCTGCTACGCATATATGCGGCATTTGCTTTATCCCAAAGTGAGTCATTTTTAGCACTTTCCCAAATGACCTGCGGATCGGGTCGTCTTAAAATAATGTCACCCCATCGCTCCAGTTTTTCACCGGGACGGGTATCTAGTACCTCAAAATCCTTCCAGGAATTCGATAGTAGCATTTGCTCTATTCTCCTTTGGTTTTCAAAAACTATTCAACGCGGAAAGGCTCATTTATCATATCGGAGATGATAAAGTAACTTTTGTGCCAATATCCCCAATAAGAGTAACGAAGGGATGCCAAGAAACAAGGCGACCTTTTTATCGGAGGAAGACATTTTATGTGATTTTATAGGAGCGGCTACAGGAATGCTCTCCTCTTGTTGTCGATTTGCAAAATCAAAAAGCTTTGTTGAATTCACCATATAGGATTCGGAACGGGTAATGAGATAGCAACTGCCATCTGTTTTCATATACACCACTTGATTTCCGGATGCATAAAGATAAGATACCTGCGTGTCAATTTCAAACGATTGATTGGTGGTGCCAAGCAGTGCGGCCGGATAGTGAAATAATTTACCGGTATCATCCACCACGTAAACAGACTTATTATCCAGCCCAATGTACTTTGTTTTCACATCCAGCGTAATGGGGCTAATCTTCAACGTTGTTTGGTTTGCTTCATCCCGTCCGCTCCCCCAAACAACAAGCTGTTTTTTCTTATTAATCCCTGCTGTAAGGCAAGCTGAAGACTCCAAATAAATCATGTTTGAAGAAACCTTTGCATAGGTGCGCAACAAGCTGTCTGCTTTATTTGGGTCAAGCACATACTCTTTATTATTTCCGGCACCATATACATCACCGTTTTTAGTAATATAAAAGCTTGCATTATCTCCTGCCGCAATCTCACTTGCACCTTTGGCAACGACAATGGGCTTGCCAACGAGATCCTGATTTGCACTTTGACCTAACTGGCCACTGATGTTATTGCCCCAAGCGTTCACAGTACCATCCTTCATCAGTGCAAGGAAAAACCGCTTATCGCCTTCAAGGCCACCAATGGCGACCTTTTTCACTCCGCCCAAAATTAGCGTTGGCTTTTCCGACTTGTTGTTCATGAACAACAAAAGCATCAGGTCAGAAGATTGAGTGAGCATGAGTATGCTAGAATCCTTCGAATAAAAGCTTTTGATATTATCTGCAATTTTCACAAATTCTCCTAAAGAAACATCAGCTCGATTAGGAGCCTTATCCTCACAATACCAAAGGGTATTGTCCTTTAAAAGCACAGCCGTATAGCCCGACAATTTACTAAGTGCCGCAATATTTGAGGTATTAAATTCTGCAACAGGCATGGTGTCCTGTACTGCATATGTATTTAGGATGGGCAAGCTAAGTATCATAATTAAAGCCAATAAAAAACGTATTATCAAACATCAAACCTCCCAAATTTATTTTTTGAACCATTTTTTCTTTATATATATTTGTAATATAATATTTAAGGCATAGTCGTATACCCAAAATGCTACATTGCTTGCTAGAATGAATAAAACAAAGGGCAGCTGAACAGAAAAGTTCGCTACTAAGTACTTAATTATACCATATGAAAGAAAAAAAGCAAGATGAAAGACTAATATTTTTAAAATAATCGTAAGCCATTTTCTTGTGCACTTTTCAAGCAGTAGCTTTGCGACGGGATACCATCCAAAGAAAAGGATATAGAGAAGTACGGCATTTTTATCTGGAATAACTAAAAAGCCCAAAAGGCTTACCGCCACATAAACCATGGTCCCATAAATATATCCTGCTTCCAGAGCCGCCAAGCCCGCCATAGCACCCGCTAAGGCAAGTAGCGTGATGGTATTGGTTTTCAAAACCACGGTAAGGGTCAAAATAACCACAGACAATGCAACAAAAAGACCGCATAAAGCAAGGGTGCGCGCACTGGTTTTCATTGATTTACAACTCCTTGTGAGACAATTGCACAATTTCTTCTATCATTTGGAGAGACACCACGTCGTCCCCCTTCGCTTTTACATACAATAAATATTCAATATTGCCCGAAGGCCCCTTCACTGGGGAAAAGGAAAGACCGGCCGGGCAAATTCCACGACTGCGAACAAAGGAGGTGATATCCGAAACCACCTGCATATGGACATCCATATCACGAACCACACCATTTTTCCCTACTTTGTCCCTGCCGGCCTCAAATTGAGGCTTGATAAGGCATACCATGGAAAAATCCATGGCGCAAAGAGCGAGTAGCGGATCGATTACCAGCTTTAGAGATATAAACGCCACGTCAATACTGATGAAATCGACTTTTTCGGGAATGTGCTCTGCTGTAACATAGCGAAGATTGGTGCGTTCAAGGTTGACAACCCGAGGATCCTGTCGTAGCTGCCATGCAAGCTGGCCATAACCTACATCCACGGCATACACCCTTGCGGCGCCGCTTTGTAGCATCGCGTCGGTAAATCCACCGGTGGAAGCACCCGCATCCACCGCTATTTTATCCGAAAGTTCTATTTGGAATACTTCCAAAGCCTTTTGAAGCTTGAGACCGCCTCTACTGACGAAAGGACAAGCACGACCCTTAATTTCGATGGGTACATTTTCATCTGTGGGAAGCCCTGCTTTGTCGCATTTTTGTTGCTTGATATATACAAGGCCTGCCATAATCAATGCTTGTGCCTTTTCGCGCGACTCACACAGTCCTCGCCGAACAAGCTCAATATCCAGTCTATTTTTCGTTGCCACCCGATATTCCTCCGATAACCTTTTTAATCCTTTGTACTATGGAATTCATATCTAAACCGTTTACATTCAAAAGCTTTTGCACACTTCCGTGGGGAAGGGGTTTGTCCGGCAGTGCCATGGAGAACACACTGCAAGAAAGCCCGCCGCGATGCAAAAGACTTGTTATTTGGCAGCCTATGCCTCCGCTCGCCACATTTTCCTCAACCGTAAAGAGCAGTGAATACTTTGCACCAAGTGTCAAAATCAACTGCTCATCCATTGGTTTTATGCACCGCAAATCCACCACAGCTACATCGATCCCTTGCAGAAATAATGCATTGGCAGTATCTAAGGCGGTTAAAACCATCCTGCCTGTTGCAATAATAACAGCCGCAGTGCCTTCTCTTACGACTTCTCCCTTTGCCGGCAAATAGGGGTTTTTGTAGGTGGGACTGCCCCATTGCTCTCCCTTGGGATACAAAATTGCAACAGGTCCACGATGAACGGTTGTACTGTAAGTGAGTGCACGACGCAACTCTTCATAGCAGGAGGGCTCAAAAATAGTGAGGCCCGGCATATGTGATAGATAGGATATGCCGTAAATACCCTGATGGGTTTCGCCATCTTCTCCAACAATACCGGAGCGATCCACCGCGAAGACCACATCGAGGCTTTGAAGGCATACATCGTGTAGCACCTGATCATACCCGCGTTGCAGAAATGAGGAATACACCGCAAACACAGGGCGCATGCCACCTGCCGCAAGTCCGGCCGCCATGGTCACGCCATGCTGCTCCGCAATGCCAACATCGTAAAATCGATCAGGAAAGCGCCGCATAAATTCGCCAAGGCCGGTTCCGAGAGGCATCGCAGCGGTCATGGCAACAATTTTTTCGTTTTTTTCAGCAAGGGCACATAAGATCTCCCCGAATTTGGAAGAAAAATCCACAGTGGCATTGGCAATTTTTTTACCGGTAAGAGGATCAAATTTGCCGATGCCGTGGTACATATCGGGATGGTGCTCTGCGGGTGCATAGCCCTTGCCTTTGGTGGTGCTAATATGGATTAAAATTTTGCCATCCATTTTTTTTATGCGCTCAAACAACCTCATGAGTGCAGTGATATTATGCCCGTCCACCGGGCCAAAATATTGAAAACCCATGCCTTCAAACAAAGTGTCAGGCAGAACAATCTGCTTTAATAAATCTTTTATTTTTTTTAGCACGCCGGCAAGGAATTTTCCGCAAAAAGGCAGAGCAGATATAGCGTGCTCTGCAATCTGCTTGGCATTATGGTAAAAAGAGGTGGAACGCAAAACACTAAGATATTTTGAAATGCTCCCCTCGTTTTTGGAGATAGACATTTGGTTGTCATTTAAAATCACAATTAAATTGGTATCTGTGTGTCCACAGTCATTAAATGCTTCAAAAGCCATGCCTCCAAAGGATGCATCGCCGATAATCGCAATGACATGCTCCTTGCCCCCACATAAGTCCCTTGCCCTTGCAAGCCCAAGCGCAGCGGAAACAGATGTGCCGCTGTGGCCGGTATTGAAAATATCATGGGGACTTTCGGCACTTTTCGGAAAACCGGATAACCCCTGCCAAGAGCGAAGTGTATGCATCTTGGAAAAGCGCCCGGTCAGCATTTTGTGCACATACGACTGATGCCCCACATCCCATATGATTTTATCACTGGGGCTATCAAATATATAATGAAGGCAAATGGTAAGTTCCACAACGCCTAAATTGGAGGCCAAATGCCCTCCGCAATTTGCCACGGTTTCAACAAGAAAACGGCGAACCTGTGCAGAGAGTGCTTCCAGCTCTTTCATATTTAGTGTTTTCAAATCCGCAGGCGAATTGATTTTGTCTAAATCGATCATACAACCACCTAATTAAAATTAAAGTTTTCATCATTCGTATCATATTATTATAACACAATGTAATTTAAAAGTAAAGCATTCAACCTTGGTTTTTACAAGCGTCTATTGATGCATTTTAATTTTAAGTGATATTTTGTGAAAATTGATAATATGTATAAATGTGGATGCCATCGGGAATAATACTGCTAAACAAAGGTGTTTTTGACGGCATGACGAAAAGAAAATCGTGCGCGGTGCGGCTTTATTTTTCGTCAAAAAACAGCAGAAAAAAGGCTCGATTATGTAAACCAATTTGACAAAAGATGCAGAATGTAGTAAAATATCGTTGTTTATGTTGTGACAGCAATAAGCTCCGAATTTGGTTATGTCTTGGGTAATGCAAGTATTTGCATAGTCTGCTAAACCCAGGCACAGGTCAAAAAATGACCCGTAGAAAGACAAGGAGGTGTATTGTTATGGTATCAATTTTAAGGCAACTGGCGGGCGATAAATCCTTGCGCACCAGGCTGACAGGAGCTGCTATTTTAGTAGCTGTATCGATTTCCATAATTATTACTTCCGCGCTCATATCCATGAAGACGATAACCATTTCGGACAGCGGGACTGCTGTTGCATGCAAAACAATAGGCGGAACAGTGGAGGATGTTTTATCCAAAGCAGGAATCTCACTTCGCGAGGGGGACATTGTTTTCCCCGGGCTAGGCTACAGATTAACATCCAATTTATCCGTCAATATTTTAAGAGCCTTTCCTGTAAACATAACCGCAAATGGGCAGGTGATCCGGGTCAATACCGTAGGCTATACCGTTGAGGAAGTACTGAGTGCTAACGGAATAAGCCTTGGGGAGAATGATGTGGTAAATCCTGCACCTGATTCGGTTGTTACTGCTGATATGAACATCAGTGTGGTAAAGGTTGCCAAGTACATGACGACCAAAAGTGAGGAAATTCCTTTTAAAACCATTTCGAAGCCCAACAGTAAATTAGAGCGCGGAACTGTGAAAGTGATCACAGAGGGCAAAAAAGGTGTCAAAGAAGTGGTTTACAATATGGTTGTTAGAGATGGCGTGGAGGTATCCAAAGAAGTTGTTGGTGAAAGAATCGTAACCCCGGCGGTTGATGCAGTCAGTGAATATGGTTCTCGTATGACTGCACTTGTATCTCGTGGCACTGACCTTCCCCGCGAAGGTGAACCCGCGGCGTACAGCAGGGTGATTACATGTAATGCTTCTGCATACACAGCTTCGACATGCGGAAAATCCCCGTCCAGCAAAGGCTATGGCATCACAGCCACCGGTGCGAAGGCCAAAAGAGGTATTATTGCGGTTGATCCGTCTGTAATACCGCTTGGCACAAGGGTCTATATTGAATCTGCGGACGGAGCGTACTCCTATGGGTATGCCGTGGCGGCAGATACAGGCGGAGCCATAAAAGGCAACAAGGTAGACTTGTATATGGACTCGTACAGTCAATGTACGCAGTTTGGCCGCCGAAGGGTAAAGGTATATATTTTAAATTAAAGAAAAATTGGGTTTAGTAAAAGACAAAATAAGGGCTGCACTTTGCAGCCCTTATTCTCTTGGAGTAGACAAATCAAGGAATATATGATATAATATTTTATATGTGAATTTTCTTCGGAGCCTTGCATTTCGGCGGTCTTTTGGAAGAGTTAAAGGTACTGAGGAGAAAACAAAAGAATGATAAAGTGTTCGGAGGATAAGATGGATTTAACTTCACCGGTCCATATTAAAAATTTAATGAGCAAATACGGCAAACGCTTTGCCAAATCCCTCGGTCAGAATTTTCTGATTGACAGCAGCGTGATAGATACAATCGTAGGTTCAGCAGGTATCGATGAGCAAACCGGTGTACTGGAAATTGGACCCGGTATTGGCGTGCTTACCCAGAGGCTTGCGCCTATTGCCAAAAAAGTCGTGGCGGTTGAGGTGGACAAGAGCCTGATGCCGTTGCTTACTGAAACGGTGGGGCAGTTTGAAAACCTGCTAGTTATCTATCGTGATATTTTAAAAACAGATATAGAAAAGCTTATTTCCGAAGAGTTTATGGGCATCAAGGTGAAGGTTGCAGCCAATTTGCCTTATTATATTACCACACCAATACTCATGTATTTGATGGAAAAGCACTGGCTTTTTTCAGGGATTACCGTGATGGTACAAAAGGAAGTAGCAATGCGCATGGCAGCTGGGCCCGGAACCTCTGATTACGGCTCACTGAGCATTGCTCTTCAGTATTATGCGAATGTGCGCATTACGGGGCATATTCCGCCTTCATCGTTTATGCCACCGCCAAAGGTGCATTCCTGCATTGTGCAGCTGGATATTCTGGCGGAGCCTTCCGTCAAGGTGAAAAAGCCGGCCATGTTTTTCAGAGTGGTAAAAGCGGCATTTGGGCAAAGGCGTAAAACGCTAACCAATGCTTTGGCAGGTGGCGGTGTATGCACCAAGGCAGAGGCTGCCTTGGCGATTGAACAGTTGGGACTTCGGGAGGATATACGAGGAGAGCGGCTATCCAAAGAGCAGTTTGCACTGCTGGCGGATTGTCTTTTGAATATGCAGTCGGAGCAATTGGAAAAACTCAGTGGGAAAGGATAAAAAAGCATGTTTGTAGATACAGCGCGAATTTCTATTACTGCCGGCAATGGAGGCAATGGAGCGGTGTCCTTTCACCGCGAAAAATATGTAGCAGCCGGCGGGCCGGACGGCGGAGACGGGGCAGACGGCGGCAACGTTATTTTTGTAGCAGACAAATCCCTCAGCACACTAATGGATATGCGCTATAAGAAAAAGTATAAAGCACAAAACGGAGCAGAAGGCGGCGGCGCAAAATGCAGTGGAAAAAAAGGGGAGGACATTATTGTGCGCTTGCCTTGCGGCACGCTGATAAAGGATGCTGAGAGTGGCCGCATCATCGCGGATTTAACGCAAGACGGTCAAAGCTTTATTGCAGCCAGAGGCGGCAGAGGCGGCTGGGGTAATGCCCATTTTGCAAACCCTGTGCGTCAGGCACCCAGGTTTGCCAAACCCGGAACCAGAGGCGAGATAAAAGAAATTATTTTGGAGCTGAAACTGCTGGCAGATGTTGGACTTGTGGGCTTTCCCAATGTGGGGAAATCTACGCTTTTATCTGTGGTGAGCAGTGCACGTCCTAAAATTGCCAATTATCATTTTACGACCATCGAGCCAAATTTGGGCGTGGTAGAGATCGACAAAGGCGCTTCCTTTGTATTGGCGGATATTCCGGGACTCATTGAAGGCGCACATACAGGAGTGGGACTGGGGCACAGCTTTTTGCGCCATATTGAAAGAACCAGGCTACTCATCCATGTGGTGGATGTATCAGGCAGCGAGGGCAGAGATCCCTTGCAGGATTTTGAAACAATTCATCATGAACTAGAAAACTATGGAAGCAAGCTTGCAGGCTTCCCCCAAATTATTGCCGCAAACAAGACCGATTTATGTGCATCTTCCGAGTCTTACAATGAATTTGTTGAGGAGATGAAGCGCAGAGGCTATCCGGTCTTTGAAATTTCTGCAGCGACCTCTTTGGGCGTTAGAGAACTGATGCAATATGCTTTCGCCAGGTTGCAGGAAATTCCGGTGGCCGTCACCGAGGTGGAGGAAGAATTTGTGCAAAAGGAAAATGTGCCACCCTTTACCGTGCGCAGAGAAAATGAAAAATTCATTGTGGAAGGGCCATATATTCAGTATTTGATTGACTCCACCAATTTTGGAGATACGGAATCCTTGCAGTTTTTTCAAGACTCTCTCCGTCGAAAAGGCATTGTACAAGCCTTAGAGGATGCAGGTGTGAAAGAGGGCAATACAGTTAGCCTATATGATATTGAATTTGACTTTGTTTATTAAAAATTGCGCATAAAAAGAGAGTATACACCCTTTGAGATATATAAAGCAATGAAAGGATGGGTTGATTTGTGAGAGTGCTGTTTGTGTGCACGGGCAATACCTGCAGAAGTCCCATGGCCGAAGGCATTTTTAATCATATTGCAAAGCAGAATAAATCTGGGCATACTGCCATTTCTGCGGGTATTTTTCCGGATGGAAATGGTGCTCATGCAAATGCGGTTACCGTGCTTTTAGAAATGGGGATTGATATATCTGCACATCAAAGCCAAGGGCTCTCCCAATTACTGATTGAAAATGCGGATGTGATTATCACTATGACAAAATCCCATAAATCCATGGTAGAACAGCTTCCGGAAGCAGCCGGAAAAGTGCAAACCATGGGTGAATATAGTGGCACGGGCATTGATATTGCCGATCCCTTCGGGGGAGATTTGGAGCAGTATCGAAGCTGCGCTTTAGATATTTTACAGGCTGTGCAAAGGATGATAGAGCGTGGAGATTAATCAATTGCAGATGGAGCATATTTCCGGCGTGGCGGAAATGGAAAAGCAGTGTTTTAGTGAGCCTTGGAGCGTGCAGATGTTCGAGGGTATGCTTGCCAATGCCTCCTGCACCGGTTTTGGCGCTTTTGAGCAGGAGCAGTTGGTAGGCTATGGTTGCGTGATGTGTGCTGCCGAGTCGGCGGATATCATTACCATCTGTACGGACTTGGCATTCAGAAAAAAGGGCATTGGCCGAGCACTACTTGAGAAAATGGTAGCATGCGCATGGAAAAAAGGTTGCACCGAAATTTTTTTAGAGGTGCGAAGAGGCAATATTCCTGCCATTTCTTTATACGGCAGCTTGGGTTTTTCTCAAATTGGCATTCGTAAAAATTACTACACAAGTCCGCAGGAAGATGCGGTTGTGATGATATTGAAACGAGAGAATGGGGCATGAACGATCATGGATAATCAATTTTTTATGGGCGAATATGATGTTGCAATCATTGGCGCAGGCCACGCAGGCTGTGAAGCGGCACTGGCCGCTGCTCGTCTTGGAATGCGCACCATCCTATTTACCATTAATTTAGATGGCCTCGCAAACCTGCCCTGCAATCCAAGCATTGGCGGTACAGCCAAAGGTCATATTGTGCGAGAGATTGATGCCTTAGGCGGCGAAATGGGAAAAGTGGCAGATAAAACCTTTATTCAGTCGCGCATGCTCAATCGCGGCAAGGGTCCGGCTGTACATTCCCTCAGAGCGCAAATCGATCGCCGAAGGTATCAGGCACTGATGAAGCATACCCTGGAGATGCAGGAGAATTTAGAAATTTGCCAAGGTGAAGTTACCGAAATCGTATTTGGAAACAGAAATGAGGTAACCGGTGTGGTGACAGACATCGGCTCCCAATATACATGCAAAGCGGCAGTCATTGCCACAGGTACATATTTAAAAAGTCGCATCATTATTGGAGAATATAAAAAAGAAAGTGGACCGGACGGCATGTTTCCAGCGGGTGGCTTATCCGCCTGTCTGCAAAAAAATGGCATAGCGCTGATGCGCTTTAAAACCGGTACTCCCGCACGGGTAGATAGCCGAAGTATTGATTTTTCAAAAATGGAGGAGCAACCGGGAGATGAGGAAATTGTGCCTTTTTCCTTTGAAACACCAACAAAAGGGCTTGCAAACAAAATTTCCTGCCATCTTACCTATACAAATCAAGAAACCCACGAAGTCATAAAAGGCAATATCCACCGCTCCCCCCTATATGGTGGAACCATCAAGGGCATTGGACCTAGGTACTGCCCCTCCATTGAAGATAAGGTGATGCGCTTTGCAGATAAAGAGCGGCATCAGTTGTTTATTGAACCGATGGGAATGGATACGGAGGAAATGTATGTGCAGGGCATGTCTACCAGTCTGCCTGCAGATGTACAGGCGAATATGTTGCGTACCATTGCCGGGCTTGAAAAGGTTCGGATCATGCGATATGCTTATGCCATTGAATACGACTGCTCGGATCCGACCCAGCTGAGTCATGCCTTGGAATTTAAAAACTTCTCGGGTCTATATGGCGCAGGGCAGTTTAACGGAACCTCGGGCTATGAAGAGGCGGCGGCACAAGGGCTCATAGCAGGCATTAATGCCGCGCACAAAATCGCAGGGAAAGAACCGTTTATTTTAAATCGCTCCGAGGCTTATATCGGTACACTGATTGATGACTTGGTGCTCAAAGGCACCAAAGAACCCTATCGCATGATGACCTCTCGCAGTGAATACAGACTACTACTAAGGCAAGACAATGCGGACCTGCGGCTCACGCCAATGGGCTTTGAAATCGGACTGATTGACTCAAAAAGATATGAAGTATTTTTAAGGAAATATGAACGCATCAATTCCGAAATAAAAAGATTGGAAAAAGCAGTACTTCCTCCCAGTGAAGGCTTGGGAGAAAGGCTTGCACAAAAGCAAAGTACAATGATTAAAACAGGCATCAAGGCTGCAGAGCTACTTCGCCGTCCGGAAATTTCTTATGAGGATATCATCGAATTTGCACCGGCTCCGGAAGCGCTGCCGATGGAAATCACCGAGCAAGTGGAAATTAGCATCAAATATGCAGGTTATATCAGCCGCCAGCATGCCCAAGTGGCGCAATTCATGAAAATGGAAAATCGGCCAATTCCAAAGGAAATTGATTATACTAAAATTCACGGACTGCGGATAGAAGCAAGGCAGAAGCTTTCGGCAGCAATGCCCACCTCCGTGGGGCAGGCCTCCCGAATATCCGGCGTATCCCCGGCGGATATCGCCGTTTTGATGATTTTTCTCTCGTCTTAAAGTTCTTTAAAAAAAATTTAAAATATTTCGTACGACTAAAATCGACAAAAGCAGACACATATCGTGTTTGCTTTTTTTCTTTTTTGG
>CAZQDP010000053.1:0-17911 GCA_964592375.1 uncultured Eubacteriales bacterium
TCTCCTTCTTCCTTCCAAATTTCCCATGGCATGGCGCCCAAAAAGTTTTCTCCTACTTTGCTCGTGGCACCCGTTTTGGTGAATTCCCCATATGCATTAGCAGAGGTTTGTGCCATGAATGAACTTTGCCCAATTGATGCCCATTTGCTCGGGCTCTGAGAAGAGTCCTTTTTAAATTGAATAAGTTTTTTGATCAAATTCTCAGAATTCGTGTTTTCGTTTGGTACCACTTTTAGCGAGACTTGCTCATTATCCTCCGCCTCCTGGGGCTTAAAACGGTTTTGTACAAATTCCTCTATCACCTGTTTGATGATGGCATCCCCGTTTCGATATGCTTCTATCATGCTTTGAAGCTTTGCAATTTCATTTTCTACTTTCGGGGTTTTTGCATTGCTTTTGGCAAGTGTTTCATACTTCTTTGCTATCTGCTCAATGACCGCCGGTAAACCCTCCGTTTTAAAAACGGCTGAATGACTTTTTCCATCATCGCCAATTTCATAGCGTTCTTTAATATAGGCATCCTCCGACTTTCGGATGGCCGGATTGGCGCTACGCAGTACATCCAAATCTCGCCTGAGCAGGCTGAGCTGCGCATCAATCTTTTGGTTTGCCGCTCTATTATTCTCCTTTTTGAACTGCTTTTTTGCTTCATACAGAGAGCCTACTGCATTTTTCACCGCCTCACTGCGATCCTTGATGCCTTCCCAAATGGCGCTTTCACGCTCCAATTTGGCGGCTTCCTTATCTGCCTCGGAAATGGTGGATGCCTGGGCAAAATCCTTTAATTTACTTTTCAATCTTTCGGTAAACCATTTTGGTTCGTCTCCATTTCGTTTGGGGAGGTAAATATGATTGTTTTCTTTTCCATAAATAGAACTGTTGTTTGCTATCATAATTATACTACACTTTCCTTTCTTTGACAAGTGTTTTTTCATATTTTTTGACAACTTGCCCGTTTTTTTTAAGTGCGTATTGCGTCCTTTGCTTGGAATATTGGCTATCCTGCTTGACTTTTAGGGGTGTTTTGGTATTGCGGGACAGGTGGGGCTGGCGGCCGGCGCCCGCCCCATCGTAAGTGAATTTTTAGCGTGTGCGGGTGGGTTGCCGGGATGGGATTGCCTCCCTTACATTACCCGGCGGTTATTTCGTTTAGGTCTAGCGGATGGAATAATGGGATGTTGCTTTTTGCCCTTGGTTTTGGCGGCCCTATTGGGTCGCACATTAAAAAGTACCTTGTTTCGTCATAAATATGGTCCTCTCCACTGCTATCTACATCCTCGGTATCCAGTGGGTCATACATCAGTGCCCCAATGGTGCGAATGAACTCCTTGCAGGTATCAAATACATAGAGCATCGGATACCCTTCCTCGTCGAATGCCAACCGATAATGCAGCTGCATTTTTCCTGCAATGCGTGCGTTGTTTGCTTTTTCGAAATACAGGCCGCTATTTTCCATCATCGTAATGATGCTGCCTTCACTGCCTCTGGATTGATCCCAAATGGAGGGGTCTGCAATACCTGTAATATGACAGCCTTTTTCGTACTTCTCTTCCATTTCCTGAATTTTTGCTGCAATTTGTTTTGGATGCCATTTCAGCCCCACATTGGGCTCCCCGGTACTGCCGTAGAGCTCCCTATATCGATATACCCTGCCGTCCTGATCCACTGCCCACCATGCGACTGAAAAAGGGCGGGAATAACCGAAGTCGAAGCTACGGTACCTTTTCCAATCCTTTGGTATGGCAAATGGCCTGATAACATGGGTAAACTGACGGGTGTCGGCGCCCTCCGGATGATTGCAAAACTCCGTGAAGACTTGTCCGCTGAAGCTGTCCCAGTCTCCATAGAGCAGTGCTTTGCGCTCCTGCTCCGGCAGCATTCCAAGTGCCGCCACATAGTTGGGATCGTTTTCCAGTAATATTTTATTGTCAAATACTGTGGAAGGTACAAATACTCTGGAACGACGATACATCTTGCCCCCGATACAAACCTCTTCCCAGTAGGTTGTCAGCGGCTGTTTCCCTGCAATAAATCGGCTTTTGACCCAGCTATGACCAATTCCGCCGGGATTGCAGGTGGCACGTATGTAACAACGAGTACCCGGGCCGCCCGGCCTGTTGCGACTGAACATATAAGCGTACTCTTCCCATTCAAAATGAGTCAGCTCATCAAATCCCACAAAATCATACCGTTTGCCCTGATACTTGACTCTGTCCTGCCGATATTGCATACTGCCAAAGTAAATTTTGGCCCCACCTGGAAACACCCAGCAATGGCGGTTGTCGTTATATTTCGCTCCCGAATAGGCAGCGGGATAAATTTCCATAGATCGATCCACAAGGCCGGAACATTCGGGGTATGTTTTTCTGAAAATGATTGCCCTATAATGTGGAATGTGCACCTGCCTAAGCGCTTCCGCCAGTAGGGCATCGCTTTTGCCACCTCCCGCCGCACCGCCATACAGCGCTTCATATTCCCCACGGGCTAAGAATTCTGCTTGCCTGGGCTGAGGCTGCCATATAATGTTTTGCGGCTGTTTTTCTTTTTTCAGTGTTATTCACCGCCTTTGTCCTGCTGCCCTTCTGGCAGCACAATGGGCGGTAGGATAACCAGTCCGGTAGATTCATTGGCCTCTTGCCTCTCCGGTGCCTTTTCTTTGCAGTCGTCAAGGAGCTTTTTTTTAATTGCAACTGCTTTTTCCAAGGTGGCCGCCGCCTCCAATATGCGCTTGGTATCCAGCGATGCCAGCCTTTTTTCCACCAGCTCCTCCTGGCCGTTATCCTTTACTTTCAGGATATGCAAATTAAAATCTCCGTCTGAAGCGGATTTGAATACCGCCTTGATAATTTCATCCACTGCCTCCAGTTCTTTTTGCATTTTTCTCCTTTGCGTTGCCGGCACTTTTACTTTTTCCGGCGTTTCTTTTTTTGCGGACAAGCAGTATCGTCCTCCTTTTTTGATATTTTGCGGGATAGTTGAATATCAATTTTTCTGAATAATCTTGCCATTTCTAAAATTTGAGGCTCCTGCTCCTGATAAAACTTGATGCAAACATTTTCCTCTTCCGCTTTTCGTTCAAATACATCAAAGGCCTCCATCACCATTTTTTTATTAAGACGATATGGTGAAATGCCATAGGCCACTGCGCCAATTGCTTCATCCGGATTGATGTATTCCGGTGCGGTTAGCGCAAAATATAGGGCGAGATAATTTTCATGTAGTGGATCTCTTTCTAAGCTGTTCGCGTAAGACACATATCTCTACCTCCTAATACTCCTCTACGTTAACCCTTACATTGAACGGATATTTCTTCTGTATCATACACAGCCCTACCTCTCCGCAGATGAGCACTGCCTGTATATCCTTTCGCTGAAAGCCTTTGATGATCTTGATATATGGCCGTTTGCCGATTTCTTCATAAATCATAAAATGCTTTTTAAAATTGCTCAGCGTTGCGAGCATGGTATAAAAAATTGTGGACACGGCACTGCATACAATGTCGTTGCCCGGCCGATACATGGCATGTCCTGAAAACTGAAACGTTGTAATCATTCCCTTTTCTTTTACAATATTGATTTTGACCATTTTTATTCATTTCCTTTCACATGCTGATGATTTAGTGCCTGTTTTACATCATTCTTTCTGTTCCGCTCATATTGATATCAAAGAAATAGTGCACCGGCTTGCCAAGAATTTCGCTGATTTTATTCATGATCGTAATGCGAGGTTCTACTTCACCATGTTCAATATTAGAATAGGTGACATGGGATCTTTTCATCAAAAGATGCGACATTTGACTTAGCGTAATTCTTTTTTCTCTCCTTGCTTGCTTGAGGCGTTTTGTGAATACATATTGACTGTACTTTGACATTTTCTATACTTCCTTTCCTTTATTTTGATATACTCCTTATTTTCATGCCCTGAAATGCATGAAATTCACGTTATTCAATTTAATTGGTTTTGTAATTCGTTTCCATCCCGCTAAAAACGATTATAATACAACTACGGTGTACTTGTCAAGTGTTATTTATTTTATTGTTGATTGTTTTGTATTGTATACAAATTTATTGAATTTTTCAACTTTTCATGCTATAATAGAGAAAAAAGGAAGGGGTTGCAGCGGAATGAGTGATTTAACTTTCCCCCAAAGACTCAAAGAGTTGAGAAAAGAAAAACGTTTTACGCAAAATGATTTGGGTGATTATTTGGGTGTGGGTAAAACGACAATATCTAATTATGAAACCGGCTACAGTATGCCGGACAGCGCCACACTTGGTAGACTGGCCGATATTTTTAGCGTAAGCGTTGATTTTATGTTAGGACGCTCCGCACTCCCACGCGAGGAGTATAATTCTCCTGCGCAGACTCTCAAGCGGATTGCAGTGGTTGGCATCATAAGAGCCGGGGAGCCGATATTGGCTTCGCATAACATTATTGAATATGTGGATATGCCAGAGCAGATGGTCTGCGGCGGAGAATTCTTTGGGCTGAAGGTGGTCGGTGATTCTATGGACCGCTCCCGTATTCATGATGGAGACGTGGTTATTGTGCGCAAGCAGGAAATCGTGGAGAATGGCCAAATCGCTGTCATTATGCTGGAAAATGAAAATGCAACCGTAAAAAGATTTTATCAAAACGGTCGCTTTATTACCCTCATGCCAGACAGCTCCAATCATATTTACGAACCCCAAACTATCGATATTGCCAAGACCGATGCAAAGATAATTGGACGAGTTGTCAATGCCATTATCAAGCTATAACCATTCTTTTTCGGTAATTTTTCTTTTTTTTAAAAAAAAGCTTGCATTTTCTATTATATTATGGTAAAATAGCAACAGTATTTTGTTTACTGGGAGGTGACGTGGATGCCTAATATTAAATCAGCCAAAAAAAGAGTAAAGGTTATTAAAGTGAAATCACTTCAAAATCAAATGACCAAATCTGCTCTGAAGACTTCTATAAAGAAATTCGAAGCGGTCGTTGCAACGGGCGATAAAGCATCTGCAGGTGCTTTGTTTGTTGATGCTGTGAAAAAAATCGATCAGGCTGCTTCAAAGAATATATTGCATAAGAATACTGCATCGCGCAGGAAGTCCAAGCTTGCAATTGCTCTGAATAAGATTGTCTAAGTTTGGTTTTTACACAAGGTAAATCTTAACACAACAAAACGGTGGCAGGAAAATTCCTACCACCCTTTTTCGTTGTCTGTATTTGGTTTTATCCATTATCCTCTACTATTCTAATCTTTGATATGTTTGGTGCTTTGCCTCTGAGCTGACCTACGGTACCAATAAGCTCTGTTACCGCTCCCGGCGCACAAATTTTATGCCTGCAATATGTATCCCTTATCCTGCTGTACTGACTGCACAGACCGATAAGATTTTTCCCTCTTTTTATTCCTGCCACATCTTTGAGCATGTGCAACCCCAAAATACATATTCCTTCAATCTCGCAAGGCACATACTCTGCCGACTTTGCTTCTAAAATGCCTTTTCTAACAATTTCCTCTTCAAGAAACTCAATATTAGCCATATCTGCAATAGCGGATAAGGCTGCGATATGAAGGCAAACCCAACCATTGCTCCTTTGCCTCCTGCCTTCCGTCATGCGTTGCTTTACATTTCGATATATATATGCCACAAAATCATCATATTCTTCTTTTTTATACTCTATTTCCAATTCATCAAACAGCTTTGCGGCTGCAGAAATGGCCATTGCAAATTTTACCTCAGCAATAATTTCATCCCATGCGCCAACGAATACATGCTTTGTGCTGATAATATAATCTGCCATTCTCCCAATGCTTCTGATGCATCTCCAAAGAACCTCCTCGTCGTGGGTCTTTTGAAAATACACTCCAGCTAAGAGTATATAATTGGCGTTCCCTTCTGCCGCTCTATGAATTCCTAGCGCTTCGCCACCGCCAACACAACTGCCCCGCCCGCCTATATCATCTCCCTCGCGAGTAAAATAGGCTCCATAGATAAGTGCATTTTTGCATATACCCGGACAAATTTCAACGTACGCAGGTAAGTCAAATAAAATTCTACTATAAAATGTATTTTCTTTGTCTTTCATCAGTTCATATACCATCTGACCATTTTCTCTGCGCCAAAAGTTTGTATTGCCTCCCATGGCATGGACAGCAGCAGATAACAAAATGCCATAATCTAAACTGATGGTTTCGTAAAAATACTTTATATCAATCTTCTCGGATACTTCCTCTACCTCACCGCTCATTAGTTTTGCCCACATGGCTACATCGTCCAAATTCGCATAGTATGCCGTATATCCCAAATGGCAAGTTTCATTCATACTGTCCTTGTACTCTCTGCCATCAAAACAGCACCAAGTGATATTCATATTTCCTTTGTCGTCGGATAGCCACATTTCCTCGTCCATACTGCCTTGATATGCACATATTCTGTCAATAAATGTGTTTTCCTCCGTTTGAACAGCCTCAGGGTCATTGTCCAAAATATATTCAATATCGCACCCATCTTCCCGCTGTGTCATCACCATGCCGGGCAGATCAAGCCCAAAAAAAGCCTTTGCTTGAACAGGGCCTTGCACACTGCAAGTAATAAAAATCACTGGAGCAGATACATATTTTTCATCCTGCATGCAAAAGGAAGTTCTTATCTTTAATTTAAAAGTAATGTTTTCACTAATCCCCTCAATGGTACAGCCGGATAAATGAGTATGAAGATTGACAGTATCAAAATATTGATCCGCACCTTCAAATAAAGGCAGATAAATCTTGCCCCCATCCTTTAGCTGAACTCCAGCCTTCATTGCAATGCAAATTTCCTTGCGCAATAAAGAACGCACAAGGGAAGTCTTCCTTTGCATCACATCAATGCTCAGAGTGAATAAGCCACCAAATATGGACACATTGTCTTTCGCTTCTAACATTTCAAAAACCTTCTTATCTATCTTACATTACTTTTTGTTGTAATTCTCATCATGCTTTTGTTATATTCATACGCTTATGCATATAGCATTGGCTCATGCAATGTATTTTTTTGCCATAAACCAGTTTGGAGTTTGTTAAGCGTGATAATAAATAGATACCCTCAACTATAACTTTAATATTATTATCATATTTTTCAATGGATATGTAACAAATAACACTTATTATGTAATAAATAAATAAGTAAGTAGATAAATTTTGGTTAAATTTTTATATTGCTTTGGCAACTTTTGAGAAAGCACGCGCTTCTATTCTTTTATCACTCTCGCAACGCCGTTAATATATACACGTTCAGGCGTTGCCATCAGCTCAAAAGGATGCCTTTTAAAAATCACAATATCTGCATCCTTTCCTGGGGCCAAGGAGCCTACACGCGCATCAATACCACAGCAGCGTGCCGCGTTGATGGTGATTGCCTCCAGTGCGCAGGTCGTGCTCATGCCTTCTCGCACGCAAAGCGCCGCACAAATTGGCAAATATTGTACGGGTATGACCGGATGATCCGTCACAATTGCCGGATGAATACCCGCCTTTTCCAGCAAGCCGCCGGATGCAAAGCTTAAATTTTTTAGTTCTGGCTTGGAGCGTTCGCACAGCATGGGCCCAATTAAAACAGGGTAACCTTCCTTTGCGATTTCCTTTGCAACCATGTATGCCTCCGTTGCATGCTCCAAGGTAATAGAAATGCCAAATTCCTTAGCAATGCGAATGGCAGTGAAAATATCGTCTGCTCTATGCGCATGCACTTTTAGGGGCAACCTATTTTGGAGTACTGCAATGAGTGCATCGGACTTGATGTCGATTTCGGGCTTGTCTTCCTCTTCCGGATTGTTTTCATATTTTTCCATGGCATTTAAGTAGTCCTTCGCCTTGCAAAGTGCTTCTCTTAAAATTGCCGCTGTTGCCATTCTGGTTACCGGCGATTGATTTTTCGCATGATAGATATGCTTTGGGTTTTCGCCCAAAGCAGCTTTGATTGCAACGGGAGATTGAATAATCATGTCATCTATTCGATTGCCCCACATTTTAATGGCCGCAAAGGAGCCACCAAGTACATTGGCACTACCCGGCCCGGTAACACTTGTGGTCACTCCGGCAGCCAAACCTTCCCCGAAGCTTGTATCCATCGGATTGATGGCATCTATCGCGCGAAGATGCGGCGTGATGGGATCGGTATCCTCATTTCCATCTGCGCCTTCAAAGCCTAAACCATCCTCCCACATGCCAATATGACTATGGGCATCAACGAAGCCAGGGAGCACCATCATCCCACCTGCATCAAATACATGCTCAAATTGTGCCCTTTCCATTTGAAGGTCATCCATGTTTCCTAAAGACTGAATTTTCCCATGCTCCATGACAAGATATCCGTTTTCATACTGCTCATTTTCCATCGTCATGATATTG
The DNA here is from genome assembly GCA_964592375.1 of uncultured Eubacteriales bacterium. Taxonomy (GTDB): domain Bacteria; phylum Bacillota; class Clostridia; order RUG12999; family RUG12999; genus CAZQDP01. Next base: position 8,381 of record CAZQDP010000053.1, read on the forward strand.
CCGTTCATAATGAGTTCCATATTACCTTCCCCTTTCGGTAATATATTTCAGTACTTCAAATGCTGCCACAGCACCATCCGCCGCGGCCACAACAATTTGCTTAATCGATCCGTCCCTAGCATCGCCGGCCGCATAAATGCCATCTGCAACTTTTAACTTACTGTCTGTGTTAATGTATCCTTCACTCGTCAAAGGCACGGCTCCCACTAAAAAGTCTGTCGATGGCTTCGTGCCCACCTCCACAAATAAACCCTGTGCTGTAATGGTGCTTTGCTGGCCGTCTTTATTTTCCACAACCACTCCGCTTACATTTCCCTGCCCAATAATTTCACGAATAACACTATGATATATCACTTCGATATTTTTTGTGGCAAACATGATTTCCTGCTGCTTCTTTTCTGCTCGAAAGGCGTCTCTGCGATGAACCAGGTATACTTTCTCACAACCGCGGCTTAAAAAAATCGCGTCCTCAATCGCACGATTACCACCGCCAACGACCACCACGGTTTTCCCTCTAAAAAAAGCACCGTCACAGGTAGCACAATAGGAAACACCCATGCCTCGAAGCTCTCTTTCTTTAGGGAGCCCAAGCTCTTGTGGCTTTGCTCCGGGGCAAAGTATTATACTTTTGGCCTCGTATGTTTCTTTTGTGGTCATGACCTTTTTATCTTCACCCAAAATGTCTAAAGAAGTGACCTCGCCGCTGATAAACTCTGCGCCAGCCTCCCTTGCCTGCTTTTCCATTTTATATGCCAGCTCGGTACCAAACACCTTTTCCCCTGTGCCTGGATAGTTTTCCACCTCGTATACGGTGGTCAGTTGCCCCCCGGCGAATTCCTTCTCCATAATGCCGGTATGAAGACCACTACGGCAACAGTATAACGCTGCGCTAAGTCCTGCAGGGCCGGCTCCGATTATCATTACATCGTACTTCATTTTAATGTGTATCCTCCTTCTTGGTGAAATGCTTTTGCAATCCCTTCTGTTGTTTTTACTTCTTTGTTATGATTAATCAATATCGCCTCGACTCCTGCCTTTTTTGCAAGGGAAAGGCCCTCCTCCATACCGGCCACATAAATGGCGGTGGACATGGCATCCGCCAATGCCCCATCTCGAGATACAACCGTAACCGAAAGTAGATCGCTCCTTGCTGGTTTTCCGGTTTTTGGGTCTAATATATGATGATACAATATGCCGTCTTTTTCAAAAAATCGCTCGTACCCGCCGGAGGTTACAATGGCGCAATCAGACACCTGAAGCTTCCCTGCAATGCCGGCGGCATCGAGCGGATCTCGAATACCAATGCTCCAGGGAAGTCCCTTGCCTTTTTCCCCCATCACCAAAATATTACCGCCCAAGTCCAGCACTGCTCGTTGTATGCCTAGCTGCGCAAGCACGCTTCTTACCTCATCTGTGGCATATCCCTTTGCAATGCCGCCCAAATCCACGAGACTTTTCGTCTGTGCACTTTGACCCATCAATTGAAGGTTCCCTGTATTTTTGAGAGCGGCAGCAATTTCATCGTCCCCGGGTACCCTTTCATGACCGGTGCCAATTCCCCAAAGGGCAGAAACTTCGCCCATGGTAATATCAAATCTGCCGTCGCTAAGTGCTGAATATGCTTGCGCGCGGCTAAGCAGGGCCGCGGTATCCTTTTGTAGCTGCACCGGACCTCTAGGGTTGTCATTGAGTATTTGTATATCGCTTCCCTGCCGATACATGCTGAGCTTATTCTCAAGCTCGCTCACTTTCTCTCTTGCCTGCGCTACCGCTTTTTTCGCACCTGCTCCATAGACGCGAAAGGTCATGACCGTATCCATTGCAAAGAAGGTTTCACTGTATCCAGCGCGTTGTATATTGTATGCAAAAACCGCAATCAGCATACCAATGAGCAAGCCTGCGGTAATCTGCGCTATTCTTTTTGTATTCATTCTCGAAGTTCCTCAAGTATTTCTTGCACCTGTAAAAGGCTGTTTACCGTTGCAAGTGCATTTTTGATTTTAGCCGCACCATGCATACCTTTGATATACCAAAGAAGGTGCGCTCTTGCCTCCTTAATGCCATGCTCTTTTTTGTACTCTATCAGGCATTTTGTATGAAAAATAGCCATATCAATCCGGTCATTCACCGAAGGGTTGGTTTTTATCTCGCCACTGCGCAAAAGCTCATTTGCCTGTGCAAATATCCACGGATTGCCAAACATCCCGCGTGCAATCATCACTCCGTCGCAGCCGGTCGTATCCAGCATTGCCTTTGCATCGTGCGCGGTAAAAACATCACCACTGCCGATAATTGGAATATCCAGTGCCTCCTTGACCTGACGAATAATATCCCAATCTGCCTTTCCGCTGTACATCTGATCCCGCGTTCGCCCATGCAGACCAATTGCAGAAATTCCGCTATCTTGAAGAATTTTCGCTACCTCAATGGCATTGCAGCTGTCAAACCCTTTGCGTATTTTGGCGGTAACAGGAATAGAAACTGCACTCACCACCGCCTTTGCAATTTGGCCGGCAAGCGTAGGGTTTTTCATGAGGGCACTGCCATCGCCACTCTTGATAATTTTGGGCACGGGGCAACCCATATTGATATCAATGATATCGGCCCCAGCTGCAGCCGCGCACCCAGCAGCATAAGCCATAACCTCGGGAGCGCTTCCGAAAATTTGCATGGCAACCGGGTGTTCGCTGGGGTGCATGGTCATGAGTTTTTCTGTTTTTTTATCATGATAAAAGAGTGCCTTTGCACTGATCATCTCCGTATATACCAGCCCTGCACCCATGCCCCTGCATATCTTCCGATATGGCATATCGCCAACGCCTGCAACCGGAGCCATCAGAATATTGCCCTCCAGGCTTACCTGTCCGATTTTCATAATTCCTCCGAATTTTTCCTGTGAATTTGGACTTTGTTATTTGATTTTATTATATAGAATATGGAGGCTAAAGTCAATATGCATGGGTTTAAAATATGAATGATGCACTGAAGTATTTCGTTTTAATCAGTATCTACGTTAACATTTGCTTGCAGTAATGAATGAAAAATCTCTCTATCTGAATATCTATTCACGTAAAAAACCGGCGGCCATAGGCCGCCGGTCTCTCAATTTGGTTTTATTAAACCAAGTGCTTTAAATTAGTCCTTCGGTACGATTACAACTACTTCTTGCAATGTGCTGTTTGATGCACGAGCGAAGATGAAGCAACCGCCGCCAAGCTTATCTGTATCAATATCGGATACATCGCCAGCTGCTACTTTTGGACCATTTGCATAGTACTTGTCATAAGTAACAACATTGGTGCTTGTGCCTACGATGTAATCTGTTAATGCAGTGTTTGCATTTACAGTGGAAGTTCTTGCAAAGGAGAGCTTCGAGCTGGATTTAGAATATGCATATCCAAATACGAAGTCATAATCCGATCCTGCAACATCGTTCTTTGAGAAGAGTGTAATGCCATCTGCAGCAGGGTATGTGAACGGATTTACAAGTGTATTAACATTATAAAGTCCGTTTGATGCTGCATTGAAGAGTACTTTTATTTTGGAAGCTTCGTCTTTTGCATTCACGCTGTAAAGGATAACGCTTCCCTTTACGATGTCGTCAATGGTAAAGTTAGCAAGCAAGTTTACTGCCTGAACATCAGTAGTATCAATATCTGCTGAACCAAGGTCTCCACTTACTACTACGGAAAGAGCTTTGCCATTGCTAAAACCATTCAATTTTGCTACGGTATCGCCATCAGCATTTAACACGCTACTCTTGGACTCAACGATAAAGAACGGCTGGTCAGCTGTGATTGCATTTGCAATGTCAAAGCCCATCATTACTGCAGCAACATTATCATCATTAAGGTCGTAAGCGAATAAGCTGTATGCTTGATCATCTTTTAGTGCTGTAGTAGTCAGAAGGCTAATATCGTCTTCATCAATTTCAGCAATAGAAAGATTTATGTTAGCACTAAATGTTTTGCCTGCAATACTTAGTACCTTCGTGGTCTTTTCATTTAGGTATACACCACCGATTGAAAGAAGACTTTCATTAAAGGATTTATCATCTATTGTTTTTCTGTCAAATACGGAGTCAACGTCTGCATTTGCAGTATCGGGATTGAAGCAAATTTTGTAGATGTCGCCTGCTGTGTTCAGCTCATAAGTTACAAGGCCATTTACAAAAGTATTGTCGCTAATCAATGTGGTTGGTACAAAAATACTTGCTTGGTTAAAGGTTGTATCTTTGGTGTTTACCTGACTACCTTCGTCACCGGTTATACCATTTATGATGCGGATCTTTTCAGCAAAGTCATAAGTAGCCCATTTGCCGTCGCTCAGTGTCATCATGCGTGCAACCTTACCATCGGCAAATGAATCATTGCTACTGCCAATTTTCGTTACAAAACCATAGTTGGTGTTTGTAAGGTCATTTGTAACTTTATCCTGCATGAAGATAAATCCACGTTGATTGATGAAGAAAGTAGCGGTGTTTCCAAGACCGATGTCAAGCATGTCGACCATATAGTAATCATATTCTTTGCCGCTAATTTTTGCAACGCCATCATCTACAAAAACTTCATCAAGCGTACCTTTTACTTGACTTGAAATAATGTACACGGTTCCACAAATCAAAGTGTCACCATCAAAGTTGCCAGTGATGCTAAGTACATCATCTTCTTTAATGTCTTCAAATTTGGCTGCTTTTCCATCTTTTACAAATTTAATGCTATAGTCTTCATCTGTGTAATCAAGAATAACGCTGCCTGTTGTGCCCTTTGTGGTTACCTTGTAGCTCTTTGTAGAGGTAGTGTCTACCACAAAATCTTCATATAATGTAACAAAAGCTACATTGTATTCGCCACTTGTCACTGTAGACAGAAGCTTGATGTCTGCATACTGTGCATAATCATCATCTGCGCTGTCATTCATAATGTTGTAAAGCTCTGTAACTGCTGGTGCACCTGTAAGCTTAACACAACCATTTGTATACAGTACAAATGGAGATTCAATTGAAGTAGAAAGCTTAAATGTTTGGTATTTGTTGTTGTCTTTATCGGTAAAGAAGCTAACATCACCAATCGCGCCTGCTTGGGTGATAGTTGTTTTGGTTGTGTCCATGTTTGCATCCCATGAAACCACTTCTTTTGTAGCGTTTCTACCGGACTTAGGAGCTACTGCAAGAAATGTCGCGGTGTCTTCGTCGATGTCTGCAATGTAAGCTACCATCACATATTCAAGATAATTCTTGATATCTGTTTTGCCTACTTTTACAGTTGGATCAAGCGTTTCAATGTCGAAATTTACATCGCCATCTACAAGTGTTTTGAGCTTACCATCCACTGCTTTGTATTGCTTTGCAATGGAGAACATTACTTCATTATCATCATAACCATCGCGTTCGCCTGTTGTATTTGCAAAAGCCATAGCGCTGATTTTGCCTTCAACCTTGGTTACATTCAGCTTGTCAAGAAGCATGGTGTCTCCTGCTTCATACTTAACATCTGTGCCGAAACCGGTCTGTTCCATCATTGGAACGTCCAGTGCATTGTAAACCATTCTGGTAACTACTGCACGAGTAGCAGGCTTGCCGGCTGTGCCGGATACGCCGTTGGTGATGCCTTCCTGAGCAGCTACAACAAGGTAGCCGGAAGGATATCCGCCAAGTGTGTTTGCTTTCGGTGTGTAACCGAGAGCTGCAACGATCATCTTTACGGACTGTTCGAAGGTAACTGAATCTTCAGGTCCGAATTTGTTATCGCCATAACCTGCGATGATGCCCTGCTGGAAAGCCATGTTAACATAGCCTGTCTGCCATTCTTGGGTAACATCTGTGAATGCTGTAGCACCCTTTGCGCCGTTTGCTGCATTCTCGAGTCCGAGAGCGCGGCAGATCACTGCTGCAAATTCTGCTCTTGTGATTGTCTGATCCGGTTTGAATGATCCATCCTCATATCCCTTCAGGATTTCTAAGGATGCAAGTACGGATACTGCTTCATTGTAGCTGGCGTCGGGCTTCACATCAGTAAAAGCTGCGAAAGCAACAGAACTGAAAATCATAGCAACTGCCAGAACAACGGTGAGAACCTTGGTAAAGTTCTTCATGAAAATTCCTCCCTTATTAAAATAATTTTTGTTTTTACCTATTCGGTACAACTGACATAGGCGTATGTATATGCCACTATGGGGATTATAACATTAAGGATTTTCACTGTCAATGGTTTTATCAATGTTGTAATATAATTGTAAACTATTGTAATGCCACTGTCATTTTCCTTGCTTGAAAGCTGCTTCATGCATTGTTTTTACGTGCATATACCGCTTTGCAACAATCCCCACAGATGTTTTTATCGGCCACTGTTTTCCAGTGATGCTTTAATAAATCCTTCGAATAAAGGATGCGGCTTGCTGAGTCTTGATTTGAATTCAGGGTGGAACTGCACGCCCGTATACCACTTTTTATCCGGCAATTCCACAATCTCTACCAGTCTTTCGTCCGGAGAGGTTCCTACAAAGTGCATCCCACTGCCTTTAAATACTTCTCTATATTCATTATTAAATTCATAGCGATGGCGATGGCGTTCATAAATGAGTGCTTGGGTGTACTCCGCTGCTACTCTTGATTTCTGATGAAGCTTGCAAGGGTATAATCCCAATCGCATGGTGCCGCCCTTTTCCGAAACATCCTTCTGCTCTGGCATGAGGTCAATGACCGGATAAGGCGTGCCAGGTGCAATCTCTGCACTGTTGGCCCCGGCCATCCCCAGCATGTTGCGAGCATATTCAATAACCGCAACCTGCATTCCGAGGCATATACCGAAGTAGGGGATATCTTTTTCCCTTGCATATCTTGCCGATTCTATTTTTCCTTCGATGCCTCTATCTCCAAAACCACCGGGGATAAGGATGCCATCTGCCCCCGCAAGTAGCTTATCCACATTTTCACTTGTGACCTTCTCTGCATCCACCCACAAAATATCAATTTCCGCATTCTGTGAAATTCCTGCATGCTTTAAGGATTCCACAATGCTGATATACGCATCGTGAAGGGCAACATATTTGCCCACGAGTGCAATTCTAACGGTGTGCTTTAAGTTTCCCATTTTTTCTACCACGCCGGCCCACAGCGTTAAATCCGGCTCGGTACACACCAGTCCCAAACGCTTACATACCCCTTTGGCAAGACCTTCTTTTTCCATCATCAGCGGTACTTCGTAAATGCTTTTTGCATCCAAATTCTGAATGACCGCATCGGAGGTGATGTTGCAGAACAACCCAATTTTCCCTCGCAGATCACGGCTGAGTGGCTGCTCGCTCCTGCAAACAATCATATCCGGCTGAATACCAAGGCTCAGCAGTTCTTTTACGCTATGCTGTGTGGGCTTGGACTTCTGCTCGCCTGAGGTGGGAATATAGGGAACCAGTGTAACGTGAATATACATGCAGTTTTCCCTGCCCACGTCACCTGCCACTTGGCGGATGGCTTCTAAAAACGGCAAGCTTTCAATATCGCCCACCGTGCCACCTACCTCAGTGATGACAACATCCGTCTTATTGTCTTTCCCGACCCTAAAAATGCGATCCTTAATTTCATTTGTAATATGAGGAATGACCTGCACGGTGCCGCCCAAATAGTCGCCTCTGCGCTCTTTGGTAATGACACTCCAATAGATTTTCCCCGTGGTCACATTGCTGTTCACACTGAGATTCTCATCAATAAACCGTTCATAATGCCCTAAATCCAAATCAGTTTCCGCTCCGTCATCCGTTACGAATACCTCTCCGTGCTGATAGGGGCTCATGGTACCCGGATCTATATTTATATATGGATCAAATTTCTGCATGGTTACGCTCAGGCCTCTGGCCTTGAGCAGTCTGCCGAGGGATGCTGCCGTGATGCCTTTTCCGATACCCGATACAACGCCGCCTGTAATAAAAACGTACTTAACCGCCAATGAAACCACCTCTTTCAAGAAAACTTAATTGTTGGTGGCACTGTAGTTGGGTGCCTCTTTTGTAATAAAAATATCGTGTGGATGATTCTCTTTCAGAGCCGCTCCTGTAATTCTGATAAACTTGCCATCGTCTTGCAGGCTTTTGATACTGCCCGTCCCGCAATAGCCCATGCCTGCACGCAGACCACCTACCAGCTGATAAATCGTATCCGACACAGAGCCTTTGTATGGAACTCGTCCTTCTACGCCTTCTGGCACCAGCTTTTTAGATTCTTCTTGGAAGTATCTGTCTTTGCTGCCTTCCTGCATTGCCGCAATGGACCCCATTCCTCTATAAACTTTAAATTGACGCCCCTGATAAATTTCACTCTCGCCCGGGCTTTCCTCACAACCTGCAAGCAGACTGCCAATCATAATCACATCTGCACCCGCGGCAATGGCCTTGGGCAAATCGCCGCTATACTTGATGCCGCCGTCTGCAATCACGGGCACATTGTGCTTTTTGGCAACCTCTGACACGTCCATAATGGCGGTGATTTGCGGCACACCGATGCCTGCTACTACACGGGTTGTACAAATAGAGCCGGGGCCGATACCTACCTTGACTGCATCCGCTCCCGCCGCAATCACATCCTGCGCCGCGGCACCTGTTGCAATATTACCGGCAATAACCTGAAGCTCCGGATAATGCTCCTTGACCCAAGCAATGCACTTCAAAATATTTTCCGAATGACCATGCGCTGAATCGAGTACCACCACATCCACCTTGGCCTCTGATAGTAGCCGAACGCGATTTTCCAAATCCTTTGATACACCAATGGCTGCCCCCACCACCAATCGGCCGTTTGCATCCTTGGCCGCAAAGGGATAACGGGAAGCCTTTTCAATATCCTTGATGGTAATAAGCCCTTTTAGCCTTCCTTCTTTATCTACAATAGGCAGTTTTTCAATCTTATGCTTACGCAAAATTTGCTGTGCTTGCTGTAAGGTGGTGCCCTCCGGCGTGGTGATGAGATTTTCCTTGGTCATGACCTCACAAATGGGTTTGTTGAAATCCGTTTCAAACTTCAAATCCCTATTGGTGAGAATGCCAACCAGCTTGCCTTCTTTTGTAATAGGCACGCCGGAAATTTTATAATGCGCCATCAGCTCTTCCGCTTCAAACAGCATATTGTCCGGCCCTAAGAAGAATGGATCTGTAATCACGCCATGCTCAGAACGCTTCACCTTATCGACCTCTCTGGCCTGCTGCTCAATGCTCATATTCTTATGAATAATCCCTATACCGCCTTCACGGGCAATGGCAATGGCCATGGCGGATTCGGTAACGGTATCCATCGCAGCGCTCATGAGCGGGATGTTGAGCCTAATTTTTGATGTGAGTCTGGCAGATAAATCCACCTCGTTTGGAAGACACGAAGACCTCTGCGGAATAAGCAGAACATCGTCAAAAGTAAGACCTTCCTTTAAAATTTTATCCGCCACCAATACCATCCTCTTTCGTAAACTAATTTCATGTATTATATCAAAAAAACAGGATAAAGTCAATTCATAATTTCCTATTTTGATAATATTATTATAAATATAA
>CAZQDP010000054.1:0-9334 GCA_964592375.1 uncultured Eubacteriales bacterium
ATATGTAATAAATATCATTGTTAATGTAATTATCGGATACCGCAAGAAGACAAAACTCCTTATGCTTTGGTCACTTGAGGCTCTGAGCGCATAAAAAAGGGGCGGCCTCACCAAGGGTGATGCTACCCCTTTTTGCAAATATACTAAAAGATGGATACGCTGTGTTTACAAGCCGAATTCCACAAAGCAATAGTCGTCATTCCATATATTACCAGATATTGCTCCCTCACACCAGCCTTGCTGCGCCGAAAAGGTGGATGGACCCACACGGTATGATTCACCAAGCACAAAGTGGTGCGGCCCCAGTAAATTTCGGTTGCTTGAATAGAGGACTATATCGAGTATATTTTCCCCTTGCTTGACTTCAATTACGGCCTCAAATGGTGCCCACATCAGCGTTGCAGCTTTTTTTTCATTTACTCGAATGACCAGCATCGCAGCCTTGGGATGAGCCGATAAAACCACCTTCATCTTCCCTGACTTTTCCGCATAAAAGCCCTGCCTTAAGGTAACTGCGCCGGAATAAAAGCATAATCCTTGCAGTGTTAAATCGCCGATTTGCACTATTTTAGGTGTGCTTGCAAGAACAAAATCCCCACCGGTAAACGTCACGCTTTTATAACGCTCACATCCAAGGTTACCCTTCCAATCAATCATGCGCTCCGGCTGAGTTTTGACAACAGACGTTGGAAATACGCCAAAATCCCCTAGGATATAGATGCTTTCAAACTCGCTGTCAAGTGTTAGCTTATTTTTTTCCGTTTCTAATACATTCTCGCCAAAAAGAACATCATATACCTTCTGCCTTTGATAAAAATTTCCCTTCAGCACAAGCTTGTTTTCCCCTTTTTTGATATTGCCCGTGATATTGATTTTTTTAAACTCACTGTCTCTGAAATAGCCTTGGGGCGTATTGTCTATCCTCTTATCGTCTATGGTGATTTCAAAATCCTGCGGTTTTTCGATAGCTACAAAAACCTCTCCCTGTGGAACTTCCTGTACAAAGAAGGTAAACAGTTGCTCAACCCTGCAGTTTTCCTGCCTTTCTAGTAGCTCCTGCATCAAAAGGATGACTGCCTTCTTCTCTTGCCAAGCGCCGCCATTTATTCTGTATTTGCACATATCCAGCGTAATGGCATTGGGGTCGTGTAAAATCATTTCCCAGTCCTTTTGCAGTGCGAGTATCGGCAGATCCGCTTCTTTGACTTCCCCCTCTCCCTCCACCAAAAGATAGGACTGCATCGGTGCAAAGTCGAGCAGATAGCCGTCTTGGCAAGGAATTTGATGATAAGACAAATCTTCCAGCGCAAGCAAGCAATAAGTTTTATCTCCTTCAATTTTGACGCAAACCTGAAAAGGCATATTCAAACTTTGATTGGTTAAATAATAAACCTGCTTTTGGGCATATCTGCGGCGGGTATACCGAATTTCCGTTGCCTTTTGTCCTGTTTGCCTATCGATAATAGAAATGGGACTCAAATCAGTGCAGCGCTCATCTGGCACATCCGCAAAAGCGCTCACTACCGCCGCAAGTGCCGACAAATCTGCCTCTTGCCCTTCGCAAAGGGTTGGAAGCTCACCCATGGCATAAATGCCTCCACCTGCCTTTGCAAAATCTAAAAGTAAGTCTAGCGTGCTTTTATCTATCGTAACCATGGATGGCAAAAGCACGTTCTGATAACGGCATCTGCCAACCTGAAGCTTCCCATTTTCCACACGCCCATGTCTTAAAAGAATGGTTTCATCCCCAAAGTGAAATTCAATATGTTGCTGTTCTAACTGTAGGCACTGCCGCTGAAACTCCGCATTAAACTCCACCGCTTTAGGTGGACGATCATATGCATAATAAATATACGCCGATTTGATCGGATGAATGAGCAGTGCATCTACTTCACTTTCTCCTTCGCCCAAAATCTGTCCCAATCGTGCGAAATAATCATTAAACGCCCGGTATTCATCCCACCAAGGCTGCTGAATGAACAACGAAGGTGGATAATCCCTTTTCCGCAGTCCTCTTAAGGTATATCCTTCTAAATGTTGACACATCAGCGTAACGCCATTCACATACTGCCACTGGGCAATCCATTTGAGTTCCTCAAAGCTGACATTCCAACCGCATAGTGCGTACATTTCAGATAAAACCCGTTTCTTCCCAAGTTGCATGGCAACTGAGCCCACCTGGCGAGGCAAGACGCAATCGCCAATACCACGCCCCAAATAGTCAATGCCGGGAATATGCATATATTCATAGCACGGCATAACTCCACCCGTATAGGCCACTTGGGAAATCAAATCATCCTCAGCCATGACGTGGCCTGTGAGCTGCATGCCATTTTCTTCGCACCAATCATATATTTGCTGAAAGAAATTTTGCACAAAAAGCTCGCTGATGAGCTGATAATATTCATAACGAAATTTTTTATAACCCTTGTAGGCACCAAAGAGCATGGGCAGTTTTGGCATGACATCATAGCCCCATTTATCTAAAAATGCTTGGGGAATTGTGTCGGAATACGGCGTGCCGCATCTCCCCCCATGTTGGGGCTCATCGGTGAAAAATCCCGGCATTCTTCCACCTGCACACCTGCACTTTTCTTTATATACTTCGTGGGTTTCTCTGATAAAATCAGCCACCACAGATGCATCCAGATTATCCACATAATACGGATTTACCACGCGCACAACGGCAAAATATTCTTCGTTTTCAGGTGGGGCAGGGTGCACAATACACTCACCACCCTGCTCGGTATAGATGCACAGCGCATGAACTGGCTCAGCTTCGCCTGCCCTACACTGCACCCTGCTCAAATACTTCACCTGATACTTTTCTCCCTTTTCGCATACTCTCCCATCCGCAAAGCCGGAGGGCCAGCCGTTTTCGTCGTAACTCCAACTGTCCATACCCAGCTTTGTGCCTTCTTTGGTGCAAGCCTGCACAGCCTCAAACCACTCCTTACCCATGTACGGTGTTTCAAGTCCTCCTCTAGCATGCATGAAATAACCGCCCAAACCTGCTTTTTTCATTTCTTGTATTTGTTCTTTTAAAAGCGTTTTATCCAGTTTATCGTTCCAACTCCAAAAAGGCAGTGCCCGATAATCATTGTGCACATTTTTCAGTCTTCTTTGCATTTCATCCATTTTGCAAGACTCCTTATCCTAATTCTTCCGTGATCATGCACCTTTCCAGTCTCTTTTTTCCTATCTGCGCTCTTAGCGTCACAATTTCAAAACCTTTCACGCGAAGTCTTTGTTTTACGCCAAGCGCGGGTAAGCTTATGGTCACTGTCCTTGCTTTGCCCGTTGTTTCAAACAAGCGCAGAATGTATCCATTTCCATCCTCCGCCTTTTTAAATGCGGATAAAATCATGCTGGTATCGTCAATCTCAATCAGGTTTTGTGGGACTATGCCGGCTCCCGATGGGAAAAACGACAAGGTCATGGGTCTTTCGTTATATACATGCGCCATCATATCGAGCTCACAATCTGCCTTTGCGCAATAGCCGATGACATTCATGCAAAAGGAGCGCTCTCCCATATCAAGCCGTTGGAATGCCCTGTCGCCGGGAATGATGCGACGCTCACCAATGGGATGTCCTGAATATGCAGGACTATGCAGCAAATTCACTCTCAGCTCACCCCCGTGCATACTGCCTGCATAGATGCCGTTGTTGATAATCGCAAGGCTGCCCTTTGCGCTTTGCAGCATTGCCCATTTCTGATACACCTCTTCCATGCCACTGCCGGAGAGTTTTTCCTGACCGAAAGCGGTTTGCCCTACAAAGGTCCCTCTTTTTATGAGGGTGGGAAGGGATAGCTTAACCATTTTATCTGCTTGATCCCAAAGCAGCGAAATAGAATACTCAATGCTTTTGCCTTTTGTACAAAGCTTATATTCTGCTACCGCAAAGCTAGTCTTGTATCCGAATACCACCTGTACTACCACCCGTACCGGGCCATTTTCGATAATTCTAACTGATGGGATGACCTTATCATGTATACCCGAAAAGTTACTGCCGGCTTTGGCTGAAAGAAGCTTAAATGCTCCAATTTTCTTTTTATACTCGCTTCCTCGCATACCCCATGGGTCTTCATTTGATTGCATCACTATAGGTGCAAACGCACCTTTTTTGAGCAGAGGCGTTCCATCAACCTCGTATTCATCCACCAATCCGGTCTTCTTGCTAATCACAACCAACATGTTCGCGTTGTGAAAGCGAATGCCATTTTCGCTTTCCTGCAAATAGGGATTTTTCTCGCCATAATACAAGGGAGAGGCGAACTCCTGATTTCTGTCAAGATTTTCATTGCTCTCTATCTTGAGCTTGCAATCAAACCGATTCATAGAGGAAGGTTCAAGCTGGGCATTAAACACAATTTTTTTGCGCCAGTCCATATTTAAATTGCTGTTTTCTTTTTCAAATTGACAAGGAATGATGTTGCCATTCTGATAGAGGTCGCCCATTGTATACTCAAAATTGCTATAATTCTGATCCGCCAGCTGGTATTCGCATTCCAGTGTCGCATTTACCTTATAGGGATGAGGATTGTAGGCAAATATGGGGATAGTACCATCTTCTGCACGCTTTTGACCTCCCGTAAGGGCAAAAAATGCTCGGGTTTTGATGCGCGAGAGTTCTTCTATGCCATGGGCTAAGATGGACAGCGTATCCTCCTCCGCTATTTTTACGCAGCTGCCGGGCAGCATATCATGAAACTCGGAGAACAATAGGTCTTCCTGTGCCTTGTCGAGTGCCTCCTTGGGATATTCCATCAGGCTAGCGGCAGAAGCCGCACTCACCATTTTTTCCGTAGTATACAATGTATTTTCCAGCTCCCTATGCCGCTGCTTGATGCGAATTGCAGAGGTATAGCAGCCAACCATGGAGGGGGTAAGACTTTTGGAAATTGTTTCAAGATTCTGTTTGTCCACAGTGGCAAAATACTCCTCGGGCGTTGCATGAACAATCTGGGTTTTGCATTCCCTCATAAACTCGCCAATCATTTTCATGTCCTCATGAGACGGTCCGCCGCCGTGATTGCCAATGCCCCACAGTTGCAAGTCCGTTTCCTTTTGGGGGAAATCCTCCAGCATCTTTTTTATTTTATTGACTGCGCTTCCTCTTGATGACATGTATCCACCAAACATTCGATGTCCGATAATTTCGCTACCATCATACCCTTTCCAGATAAAATCCTTGTGAGGCATGGGATTAGGCCTGCCGAACACGTAACTATCGTACCCTGATTTTTTAAGAATTTGTACAAGTCCCCTGGTATGCCCAAAGGAATCAAAATTAATGGCAGTGGTTGGCACCTTGTTAAAATATTTTTTAAAATACTGCCTGCCTACCAAGATCTGTCTTGAAAAAGACTCACCGGAGGGCATGATGCAATCGGGCTGCAGGTACCAGCCTCCCATGATATGCCATTTTCCTTCGGCCACAAGCCTTTGAATACGTTCAAAGAGAGCAGGCTCATATTCCTGTACCCATTTGTACAGAATAACCTCATTATGATTAAACACAAACCCTTCATACTGTTCACAAAAGTCAGCAGCTACCCGAAAAGTAGATACAGCCTCTGCCGCTCCCTCATCCCATCTCCACAGCCATACAGGGTCTAAATGTGCATTGCATAACAAAAACATTTTTTTCATGCTCTTTCCCGTTCCTTTCTCAAGCGAAAAAGGCACAAATTGCCCCGCAAGCGCATGGCCTTTGTGCCTCCCTATTATTAATATTCAAAAACAACCATTTGATGGCAACTCATTTTTTCTACCTTGATGTGGACATCCTGCCCGTTTTGCGTGAAACCAATGCTTTCCTTCTGTGGTGCAAGATAAACCGCTTTGATAGGCTTTTCAGATTTTACCGTTACATCGATATGATAAATTTCCGGCAAATCCTCAATAACCGAGGCGATACCACGCTGCGATGGCTGTGCATATAACAGATGAAGAATGTAGCGAGCATTTGCTTTTTGATCGACAAATCGTGTGCGCATGGCGCTGAAGTTTTTATGTATGGAAAGCACAGGATTTGTATAGACCATTTTCAATGCGCTAATAAAATAATCTCTATGGTATTGGGAGCCATATTTATGATACATCTGGCAAAGCCCATGCGCCAAATAAATTACTTTTCCCTTTGCAACTCCGGCGGGATGCGCTGCCGGCTTCGTTTGGTATGGGGTATTCTGATGTGAGCAGTAATGCCCATATCTGCGGTTGAAGAATGGTTCGTACACATCGCCCAGTACAGCGGCGCCATCCTGCGGCTGAATTTTTAGTGCAGAACTATAAAATAAGAATTTCGTATTCACGGTATTTTTAGCAAGCTCCAAGCCGGGATGAACATAATCTAAATCAAATTCCGACTCACCAATGTATGTGGCACCAACATCTATCATAAATTTGCTCTTTGTCACGTCCAGTCCGCTGTAGCCCGTAAGAACAAGACTGCCGCCTCCTGCTACAAAGGCATTCAGTTTGTCAGCCATTTCTTGCTCTAATAAAACATTATCATGCAGAATAATCGTATCAAATTTTGATAGTACATCATCATCCATGACAATATCAAAGTCCAGCTGTGTTTCCATTAGCATTTTAATGAGGCCTTCCGTCGCCTGCTCCATCCACTGCCCGTTCCATTGTGTACCCTTTAAAGGACTCACAATAATACCAAGCTTAGAGGTTTCAGTAACGTCAAAGCAATACGGCTCGATGGTTTTTACATAATCATAAGCGGAGCCGATGATGCGGTAGGTTTCCAAATCCATCTCGCCATCGGGATGCACCTGATCACCCACACTGCATCTTGCACCATAAGCCAGCATGGAAGCACATTCATACCGAAGTGCAAGCGGATTTTTAAAGCCACCGAATTCGCCCCAATTGGTATGAAATTTTCCTGTCATTCCAAGGTAATCCTTGCCGGTGCGTGCGAAATATTTTGCTCTTGGCGGCATTTTGTCATAACCACCCCACGTCGTTGGCAAATCCTCCATTTCAAAATGTGTTTGGTATTCATGCCACTTTGGTCTGTACATACTGGCACCACCGTTATAAAATACACTGGCATCTGCATGATATTTTTTAATAATGGCATTGCATTTCTCACTAAACTCTTCCCATACCAAATGAATATGTGCATTCACCTGGGCAGGATCGCCAATATCCATTCCTCTTTTTTTCATATCCGCTCTGCAATTGTCGCAATAACACTCGCCGCGGAATACATTGTAGCAAATGTCATAGAAAATACCGTCAACAGGATGATAACGCTTGCATATTTCTTCGGTTAAATCATAAATATGCTGTGCATACGCACCGCTTGGACATAAGAATTTCCATGATACGGCAGGCTTTAAATCCTCCTCGCCTGCATTTACATCATAATTGATTGTAAGTTCCTTGCCATCTTTATCTTTGGAAAGCCACTCGGGATGATTGATGGCATCATTTGCGCTCCATGCTACTGTAATATAGATTGGCGTGCGAACGCCGATTTCATGCGCTGCTTCAATTTGTGCACCCAAAAGGTCAAAGTCAAGATTTGGATGCATATTCCCCGCTTGCGTTGGGAAATAGCACCAACTGTGATGACATTTCGCAAAAAGGGTAATGGAATTTAAATTACCAATTTTGAGTGCCTTTTGAAAGTTATCTTTTGAAAAATTCTTGCCGATATTGCCAATGCGTTCTGTTGTGTGAAAATCCAAATGAACCTGTCTGGTTGCCAGCCGTTTCATCTTCATCCATCCTTGCAAATTATTTTTTTTACAAAACAGATCTATGCCCATTTTGTTTTTCTCTGATTAAATTCCATTATATAATATTATCATGCTTTGTCAATCATAAATATTAGATAAGGTGTAGAATTTTTGCCGTTACGCTTAACCCTTTTTGGTAAAATAAACGAATGTAAAATGCCGTGCTTTCTGTATCTGCTTTGTATTGGTTTTGCTTGACAAATTATTGGTATATATATATAATAATAACACATTATAAATAAGAAGGAATGATTAAGCATGGGGTATTGGAACAAAGAAGTGGAATGTATGCCTTTGGAGCAGCTCAAGGGTCTGCAGAGTGAGCGGCTTAAAGATACGGTACGGCGCATGTATGAGCATGTGCCCTATTACCGTGCAAAAATGGATGAATGTAACATAAAGCCCGAGGATATTTTGGGTGTTGATGATTTGTGCAAGCTTCCCTTTACTTACAAAACAGACCTGCGCGACAATTATCCTTTTGGAACCTTTGCGCTTCCTCTTGAAGATGTAATTCGTGTGCATGCCTCCAGCGGAACGACCGGCAAACAAACCGTGGTAGGATATACCAGGAATGATATTGATTTGTGGAGTGACTGTATGGCCCGTGGCTTTGCCTCCATTGGTTTGTGTGCGAAGGACGTGGTGCATGTATCTTATGGATATGGGCTCTTTACGGGCGGGCTTGGGTGCCATTACGGCGGTGAGCGGCTTGGTGCTACGGTTGTTCCTGCCTCAGGTGGCAATACCAAAAGGCAAATTCAGCTTATCATGGATTTCGGAGCCACGGCACTTTGCTGTACCCCATCTTATGCCTTATACATTGCCGATGAAATGCAGACGCTCGGCATCTCAAAGGAAGAACTGAACCTGAAAGTAGGCATTTTTGGTGCTGAACCATGGTCTGAAAATATGAGAGCGGAAATAGAAAACAAGCTTGGGCTCAAAGCGTATGATATTTACGGACTGAGCGAAATTATGGGACCCGGTGTTTCCATGGACTGCGAGGCTAAAAATGGCATGCACATTGCGGCGGATCATTTCATTGCCGAAATTATCGACCCAAATACCGGCGAAGTACTACCCGAAGGGTCGGTTGGGGAACTGGTATTTACTTGTATTACCAAAGAGGCTTTGCCACTCATTCGATATCGCACCAAGGATCTTACTTCTCTGGATTATAGCCGCTGTGCTTGTGGCAGAACCATGCCACGCATGCACAAGGTAACCGGCAGAAGTGATGATATGCTGATTATTCGAGGAGTGAATGTGTTCCCTTCTCAAATAGAATCGGTGCTTTTGCAGTTTAGCGATGTTGAACCACATTATATGATTTATGTAGACCGCAAGGATAATTTGGACCTCATGGAGGTTCAAATTGAAATGACCGCCAAACTATTCTCTGATGAGATTAGAGAGGTGGAAAATCTCGAAAAGAAGCTTCGCCATGAAATTGAATCCACCCTTGGCATTACGGCACTGGTAAAGCTGGTAGAACCCAGAAGCATTCCTCGCAGTGAAGGCAAAGCCAAACGTGTTATCGATAATCGAAAATTGTTCGAAT
>CAZQDP010000054.1:9344-17872 GCA_964592375.1 uncultured Eubacteriales bacterium
TGATTAAGCAATTGTCAATTTTCCTAGAAAACAAACCCGGCCGTATTGCCGATGTGCTGGGCACACTTAAAAAAGTGGATATTAATATTTACGCGCTGTATGTAGCGGATACCATGCAGTTTGGTATTCTTCGCATGGTGGTGGGTGACGCGCAAAAGGCCTGCGACCACCTTCGTGCAAATGATTTTGTCGTTACGGTAACGGACGTATTGGCCGTTGCCATGGAGGATAACGCGGGAGATCTTAGTAATATTGTGAGCTTAATCGGCCAAAGCGGTGTAAGCATTGAGTATTTGTATGCTTTTGCTGGCAGGCATGTGCAAAACCCTGCGGTAGTGGTTATCAAGCCACAGGATATGGATAGAGCCATAGAAATTCTCAGTAAAAGTGAGTGTAAATTGCTTTCTATTGAAGATATTTGCTAAATAATTCACATTTTGTTCATATTTTTTTCAAATTCTTGTTGTATGATAAGTACCATAAACAAAAAATATGAACAGCCCACGGGCCAATAGAAAGGAATGAAACATACATGGCGGATTTCAATGATTACAAATGGTACAACGATGACTATGTGCAGGAGAGAAAACCAAGCGAGCAACCGGTTTTTTACACTCAGACGCACAGCCCCGCTCCCAAAAAAAGTAAGAAAAAAATGTTTTTCTCTGCACTTGCAGGATTAATGGCGGGGGTCATTCTTTCTGTAGGTGGTTTTGCAGGATACCAGCATTTTGTGCCCAAATCAAATCTTGCTTTCCCAAATTCATCTCAGGCTTCAGTAGATAAAAACACTTCTTTTAGCTTTACCCAACTGAGTGAGGGCGAAAGGCAGCCCTTATCCGTGGTTGAAATCGCACGGAATGTAGGTCCTGCTGTTGTAGGGATTGTCAGCAAAACAAAATACAATTCGTTTTTCGGCCCCACCTTCCAAGAAGGAAGCGGCTCTGGCATTATTCTTTCTGCAGATGGATTTATAGTAACAAATAACCATGTGGTAGAAGGTGCTTCAGATGTTAATGTCGTTCTCAATACCGGCAAAGAGTACAGTGCGAAGCTGGTGGGAGCAGATGCAAGAAGTGATCTTGCGGTAATAAAAATTGACGAGAAGAATTTGACCGTTGCCACCTTGGGCAGTTCAGAAAAACTCCAAGTAGGTGAGCTTGCCGTGGCCATTGGTAATCCGCTGGGCCAAGAGCTTGCAGGTTCTGTGACGGTTGGCGTTATCAGTGCCGTCAATCGAACAATCAAGACGGAAGGCAATATATTTACGCTCGTACAAACAGATGCAGCAATTAATCCCGGCAATTCGGGCGGAGCACTGGTGAACGGATACGGCGAAGTAGTGGGTATTAATACCATGAAATTCTCAGGTAGCGGCCTTGAAGGTCTGGGCTTTGCCATTCCCATTGACGAAGCAAAACCTATTGTTGATGATTTGATGCAGTCCGGTTATGTGAAAGGGCGTCCTCTAATCGGCATTTCCGTGCAGGAAATCACTGCTGAAATTGCCCTTCGCAACGATCTGCCTATTGGACTTTATGTTGTGGAAGTTGCAGCGCTTAGCGCCGCCGACAGGGCAGGCATTAAAAAGGGTGATGTTATCATTAAGGTAGCCGGTCAGAAAATCCAAACCACCGCTGAACTGAATAAAATCAGAGACACTCATAAGGTTGGCGATGAAATTGATTTCGAAGTGGACCGCGCAGGCCAGCGTATGAACTTTAAGCTGAAATTGCAGGAAGATAAAAGTGCTCTTCAGGCTGCCGATCGCAATGCGGAAGGTTAATCATTGTTTTAAAATATAGTATTCCTCTCAAATATAAAAAATGTGGCATATTCAAACCCCAAAATCTTGAATATGCTACATTTTTTATTATTACTTCTTTATTTTAATTGTCTATCTTTATGCTTTTTTTCCATGTCTTCGAGTAAGATTTTAATATAACTATCTGATATGCATTTTGTTTTGCCATTTCAGCATTGCCTACAAGGTGTCTTCTTGTCCAATATATAATTTTCTTCATTTTGCTTTTTTACGCTTAGCTTGCACTTCTGATTTGCAGGCGAAGTCTATCTGCAATCATTGCAATAAACTCACTATTCGTGGGCTTTCCTTTGTTGGTTTGGATTGTATACCCAAACATTTTATTGATGGTTTCAATATCCCCTCTGTTCCATGCAACCTCAATCGCATGCCGAATAGCACGTTCTACTCTGGAGGCAGTGGTCAGGTATCTTTTGGCAATGCCTGGGTACAACTCCTTGGTCACCCCATTAATTACTTCCATATCCTGCACAGTCCAAATAATTGCATCGCGCAAAAATTGATAACCCTTAATATGAGCCGGTACACCCATAAGCTTAATCATATTGCTAACAAGAACCTCAATATCCGGCCGCTCCACATATATGGGAGAATTGTCTTCAATTCTGGGTAGCGAACGCGAGCGTACACGACTGCGCGCACTTTCCAGCATCATAATTCGCTCCGCCAAATATTTTTCGTCAAAAGGCTTGGTAATGTAAAAATCCGCTCCAAGTTGCGCAGATTTATTGACAATGCTTTCATTGTGAAATGCAGACATCACAATGATTAAAGGGCGCTGGTTTCCGACCATGCTTCCAAGCTTTGCAAGCATCTCAAATCCATCCATCACAGGCATGATAATGTCCATGACAACCACATCCGGCTTGTGTTCAATAATTTTTTCAAGGCCAATCTTTCCATTTTCCGCAATGTCGCAAACCTCAATGGTTCTCTTTTTTTCAATTCCTGTTTTTAACATTCTGCAGAATTCCAAATTGTCGTCAATGAGCAGCACCTGAATTTGCTCGCGTTTTTCATTCGCTAAGCTCTTTTCTACATCCCTTGTCAATTCTTTTCCCATTGAAATTTCCATTAAAAATACCTCCTTGAATTTGTATTGTTATCATTATACAACATTATTGATTATAAATCAAGTATAATGTTAATAATTTGATGTTATTAACAAATATATTTATTATTTTTGTAAGTAATCCATAATATATGTAGATGATATGTTAATATATGTTAGTTTATTGTTGCGATTTTCACATATTTTTTTGGGATGGTATCATTTCATGACGAATTATGTAGAATGCATTGGTATATTGCATATTCTGTTTTTATTTGCACCAATATTCTTGTATTTAATCGTATAATTACCATTATATGTTTATTTTGTTTGTTTTTCCATCCTTTTTTGGTTGTTTATAGAACAAATTCATATCGCCATTACCACCCTCTCCCCTTTGTGCATATACTGCTTATGATGGGTGAGTACTGGTCGGAGGAGAAAAAGTGATAAATTGAGAATGAGTGAAAAGGAGGTCGCAGGTACTGCGCTTATGTTCTCCTTTGTGCTCGTGCGCAAAATAGGTGCAGTAGCATGCTATAAATATATGAGAGATGAAATAGCCACAAAAAGTGTGATTGGGCTTGTTTTTACAGTTCTAGGTTATCTATACAGTTCCTTGACAGAGCTGATGATAGTGTTTGCCATTCTAATGGCAATTGATTATGTGACTGGCACCCTTGCCGGCCTTTTGAATAATGGATTTAGCAGACAAGTAGCAATGCATGGCATTGCAAAAAAAATTGGATATATCTGTCTGCTCCTGCTTTCAGTGCTAATGGATTTTTCAATCTGCTATGTACTGGATAAATCATTTGGCTTTCGTTACACTGCACCCATCTTTGGTTTTGCCATTACCTGCTATCTAATCGGAACAGAGGGACTGAGCATTATACAAAATCTCATCAAAATCGGAGTTCCTGTTCCGGATAGCTTAAAAATTGCCTTCGGAATGCTAAAAGATTTTGGCCAACATGACGAGAAGGAAAAAAAAGACGGCCAGCCGTAGAGGTAAATAAAAGTGGTTGTTTATCAATTTTCTATTGCCAAGGCGGAAGGCTATTCTTTTATGGGCATAGCCTCCCCTCGCAAAAATTAGGCCAATTATCCGGCATAATAACGCTGAATAAGATATATATCATGGCCTTACCGCATATAAATAATGGACAGATAAAAAGGAGGTGCGAATGAACATGCAAAATCGATTTAGAAGCGTAAGCGCATGGAGCTCACTTATTCCGGTTATCGTTGTATTGGGAGACACCTTTGGACTGTGGAATATTATTGGTATGCCGAAAGAAACGGCTACTCAGTTATTAGCCAGTATCTGTGCTATTTTGGTAACGTTTGGCGTTTTCAATAATCCAACGGATGGAAATCATTTTTGAGTTCATAACCTCCATGATTTCACTTGCCACAAGGTAAATACCGCAAAGCAACCCTCGTTCAAAAGAACGAGGGTTGCTTTGCGGTGGTCTGAGTGCCGAGACTCGAACTCGGGGCCTCTAGAACCCCATTCTAGCGCGCTACCAACTGCGCCACACCCAGTTATGCCAATTGTGACAACGAAAAAATTTTACACTATTTTTGGTGTTTTGTCAAGTCTTTTTTGATGTTTTATCGCTTATTTTATCGTTTATTGCATGTTTTATCGCTTATCGCACAATGTATTTTAGCGCAATCAAAGCTGCCGCGCCGGGCACTCCCAGAAATCCGCACCAAAGTCCTGTTACAGGATTGATACCAAGTGCAAGGCCAAGTGGCGCACATAAGAAATTTAGTACAAAAAGAGATGCACAGCCCATCACTGCGCTGTAAAAGAATTTCCAAATGTATCGTCCCGGCACGATGAGTATTATTCCTAAGATGCTCAAAATAATAGCCGCCGCAATAAAAAGTACATTGCCCTCCATCACTCTCGCCAACCTTTCTTATTTTCTTCTTTATTATATGCATATGCTGAGCATGTCTTGTCTATGTCATTTCGCTATGCATATGTGGACATGGATGTTTATGCGCTTTCACTGCCTACAAAGGCAATATTTATGCATATTGCCAATATAGGAGCATAATTTTTGTTAAAAACGAAGAAATTTTTTTTGCTTTTCCGCTTTACAAAGACATGGACATATGGTATAATGGCACAGCATAAGAAAACAACAAACACAATATATAGTGTTTGAATTCATCATTTCGGAGGTAAATACAAATGACGCTCACCAATAATTTTGAGCAATGGTTCTCAGGGGATCTTCAGCGGGATATATGGGAAAAGAAGTACTGCTATGAAAACGAAGGCATTGAAGGGTTTTTCGGTCGCATTGCAGGTTGCAACCCCGATATGCAAACCCTCATCATGGAAAAAAAGTTTATGCCCGGCGGGCGAATTCTTGCAAGTCGTGGGCTTGCAAAAGATGGGCGAAAGATTACCTATTCAAATTGTTATGTTATCTCCCCTCCGGAGGACAGCATCGAGAGTATCTTTGAATGCGCTTCCAAACTGGCTCGTACATATTCCTTCGGTGGTGGGTGTGGTATTGATATTTCGAAACTTTCTCCTACTGGTGCAAAAATCAACAATGCTGCAAAGGCGACAACCGGTAGCATTTCCTTTATGGATTTATATTCTCTTGTAACAGATCTTATCGGTCAATCCGGCAGGAGAGGCGCACTGATGATTTCTCTTGACTGTGCCCATCCCGACCTTCAGCGTTTTATAGACATTAAGAGCGATCTGAAGAAAGTCACAAAGGCAAATGTTTCCGTGCGCATTTCCGATGATTTTATGAAAGCTGCCATTGGCAACGAAAAGTGGCTTCTTCACTTTACACGGAAAGAGACCCAAGAGGTCATTCAAAATGAAGTGGATGCCTCTGAAATCCTTGATAAGCTTGCATTTAATAATTGGGATATGGCAGAACCGGGTGCGCTATTTTGGGATCGGATAAAAAATTGGAGCCTGCTGAGTCATGATAAAAACTTTGAATTTGCAGGCGTAAACCCTTGCGCTGAGGAACCGCTCCCTGCCGGTGGAAGTTGCTTGCTTGGCAGTATTAATTTGGCGGAATTTGTACAAAGCCCATTCACCAAAAAGGCGAAGTTTGATTTTGAGGATTTCAAAAAAGCCGTTGAGACCTCCGTCATTTACCTCAATGAAATATTAGAGGAAGGTCTTCCCCTGCACCCCTTGGCAGAACAAAGAGAAAGCGTCAATAATTGGCGCCAAATCGGGCTTGGCATTATGGGCCTTGGGGATGCCCTGTTGAAGCTTGGCATTCGTTATGGTTCAAATCAAGCTGTTGAAGCGTGTGATATTATCGGTTTTGTAATGGCAGATACCGCCATTGCTTCTTCTGCCAGACTTGCCAAAGAGAAGGGCCCATATCCTATGTATGACAAAAAAGCGGTTTTTGCAAGTCACTTTTTCAAGGAAAATACTTCCGACGAAACCAAAGCACTGGTGAAAGAATATGGCCTGAGAAACAGTCAACTGCTGACCATTGCTCCCACCGGTTCCATTTCTACCATGCTTGGAATTAGTGGCGGCATTGAACCGATTTATAATATATCCTATACCAGAAAAACAGAATCACTCCACGGAGAGGATCGATATTATAAAGTATTTACCCCTGCTGTGGAGGAATATATGGAGCTGTACAATGTGGAGGATGAGAGCCACCTGCCTGATTATTTTGTAACTGCTATGACCCTCAGCTATCAAGAACGAGTAAGCATGCAAGCGGCGTGGCAAAGGCATATTGATGCTTCCATTTCCTCCACCGTAAACGTGCCAGAGGACTTTACGGCAAAGGATGTTCGTGATTTGTATATTTGTGCGTGGGAGAATGGTCTCAAGGGTGTCACCATTTATAGGGATAATTGCAGAAGAAGCGGTATACTCATCAATGACAAGCCCGCTGTGGATGAATTTAAGTTTGATTCTATCGTTCCGGTAGACAGAGCAAGACTCGGCAAAACATATGGCACCACCTCTAAATATAAGACCTCCTGTGGCAGCCTTTTTATTACAATTAATAGAGATCGATGTGGCAATGTGGTAGAATCCTTTGTTAATACCTCAAAAAACGGAATTTGCAAATCCAATATAGATGGTATGAGCAGAATGATTTCCTTGGCGCTACGTAGCGGCGTGATGGTAGAAGAAATTGTGGATCAGCTCAAGAGCATCAGCTGTCCTGCCTGCGTACGCACGAAGGCAAAGGGGGAACGACTTGATGGTTCTTCCTGTCCCGATATCTTGGCAAGGGCCTTGGAGGACGAGTATAAGCACAAGCTAGAATTTGGCGTAGAGCATGCCATTGCAGTGGTGCTGGATACTGCTCCTTGCGATAACTGCTGTCCCGAATGCGGCGAAACCTTAAAGCATGAGGCTGGCTGCGTAACCTGCTCTTGCGGTTGGTCAAGGTGCACCTAAGGCATTGAAAATATTCGAAGAAGAAAAGTTTGGAGGAGAGAAAAATGATACGAGGCTTTGAAATATGCAAAGGCTTTGAGGATAAAGAAATAAAGCTGCCGGTGCGAAGCACTGCAGGCAGCGCCGGATATGATTTCGAGAGTGCCGAGGATGTGCTGGTGCCCTCTGTTTGGAAACAAGCCTTAAGGGGCGATACGGAAATGAAGCCCACCCTTGTGAAAACGGGTATTCGTTCCTACATGCAGCAAGATGAAGCTTTGCTGATTTACAACCGCTCCGGCAATCCTTTTAAAAAGGGGCTTGTTCTTTCTAATTCAGTGGGTGTGGTGGATAGTGACTATTACCGCAATCCCGATAATGACGGTCACATCATGCTGGCGTTTTATAATTTCTTCCCCTTTGATGTAGAAATCAAAAAGGGTGAACGAATTGGCCAAGGCATTTTTGAAAAGTTTTTAAAAGCAGATGGCGATACGGCCTCCAATGCACGCGGGGGCGGTTTTGGAAGTACGAAGTAAAAAGGTGGTGAAAACATGGAGCTATCCAAAACCCCGAGTCAGTCCGCTGTCGTGATGACCCAGCTTGTGATGCCGGATGATTCAAACAACCTTGATAATCTGCACGGTGGCAGACTATTGCAGTGGATAGATGTGGCCGGTGCGCTATCCGCCATGAAGCACTGCAATCTGAATGTTGTCACGGCAAGAATAGATGAGGTGGATTTCCACCATTCCATAAAACGAGGCGAAATGGTGGAAGTTCTCACAAAGGTCATTTGGGTGGGCAATACCTCCATTGAAGTCAAGGCGGAAGTATTTGCACAGGATTTGTTTACCGGTCTTCGCAGGAAAACAAATCAAGCACGACTCGTATTCGTTGCCATCGGGCAGGATATGAAGCCTGCGCTTGTCCCTCGCCTTTCTCCTCAAACCGAAGAGGAATTAGAGGAGTTCGAAGGGGGACGTCTGCGCAAGGAGCTGCGCCGCAAAGCAAAGACTCTCACAGGCGCAAATCCATTATAACGCAGGCACTTCATATGCCAAGCACTTCTCCTGATAAAACTTTAAAGCACAAAACTGACCGTGTAATGCGGCCGGTTTTGTGCTTACATTTAGAAAGAATGAACTAATCAACCTTGATTTTCATCACAAAGCTTCTTGATACATTGCATGGCTTGCAAAATATTTCTATCCCAGACATCCCATGTATGCGCCGCA
>CAZQDP010000055.1:0-17740 GCA_964592375.1 uncultured Eubacteriales bacterium
TAAAGTAGGGAAAATTGTTTGCCATAAACCGTCCGTTTTAGTTTACCAGTTACATCTTAAACGGTGAACTGTTTGAAACATCAATAGACACAGACGTTTTTATTCCTAACGATTTTTTTAGTGAATCATCTGAAACAGGATTTTTAGATATCTTAGACAGATATAATTTTACAGTACACGAAAGCGACCCTATTGAAATTGATGTAGGAATAGACCCTGAAATGTTGGGTGAAATATTTCAAAGGTTATTGGATGTAAAGACAAAAAAAGATACAGGTTCGTTTTATACTCCAAAAGAAATTGTGCATTATATGTGTACGGAAAGCTTAATAAATTATATTGCTAATGAAACAAAAGGGGAATTCGGGTATGTCAAAAATTTTGTAAATAAAATAAAATACGGTGAAAACATAGATGAGTATGAACTTAATTTTATTGAGAATGTAAAATCATGCCTTGAAACAATAACTGTATTAGATCCGGCTGTTGGTTCAGGAGCGTTTCCTCTTGGAATGTTATTGGAAATTGTAAGGATTAAAAAGTTTCTTTCACAGGATGCAAGTAATTACCAACTAAAATTGCAAACCATTCAGAATTCTATATTCGGGGTAGATATACAGCCATCGGCGGTTGATATCACAAAATTGAGGCTAAACCTATCCTTAATAGTTGATGAAGAAATTTCAAATAGACAAATTAACCCTAAGGCATTACCGAATTTAAACTATAATATCTGCTGTGGCAATACCCTTATAAGCGAAGTGTGTGGCAAGGATATTGATGAATTGAATTTAAACAGTAAAGAAACTGTCGAGCTTATTAGGAGCAGGGCAAGACTTTTTGATGCCCATACAAAAAAGGATAAAAGGGAATTGAAAGATGAAATATTAAAATTAGAGCATAAAGCAATTAAGGATATACTTGGAAAGGAATTTAATAATTACTTGATGTATGAATATGGGTCAACAAAACTGCAAAATCACTTCTTTATGAAGCTGAACTTTCCACAAGTGTTCAAATCTAAAGGCGGCTTTGATGTTGTATTAGGGAATCCGCCGTATGTTGGACAAAAAGGAAATGCAGACCTGTTTGACAATTTTAAGAAAAGTATAAAATGGAGCTTGTTCTATGAAAGAAAACAAGACTTATACTATTACTTTATAGCGCAAGCTTTATTAATTTCAAATGCCACTTTACAAGTTTCTTATATAATACCTCCATATTTTTTGACCGCTACTGGTGCTCAAAAACTTAGAGATTTTATTTCTAAAAATAGTAGAATTAGAGCTATTGTCAATTTCACTGGAAACACACACATATTCGAAACAGCAAATATTAATAGCTTGATTTTATTTCTTGACAATGGAAATAAAAAGGAGTGTATTAATATTATTGAATCTGACAATAAAATAAATATAAGAAATTTCAATAATTACAAAAGTGCATATACCACTGCAGACTTAAACGCAAAACCATGGAACATATTTAAGGGTCAAAATGAGATTCAAATAAATAACAATGATATTGTTCCATTAAGTGATATTGCATCTATAACACCAGGAATTCAAACTGGTGCAGATAAATTGAGTAATTCTCATATTTCTACATATGGTTTAATAAATGAAAATTACGTTAAAGATGAAGGTATATATGTTCTTAGTCAAGAAGAAGTATCTAAATTTGTTAATGATGAATTGAATTTCATAAAACCCATGTATAAAAATTCAGATATTTCTAAATGGCACACCAATGAAAAAAATAGGTTATGGATGCTAATTACAAATGAAATTGATGATATAAGTATATATCCAAATATTAAATTACATTTATTAAAATATAGAATGATATTAGATGGAAGATACAGAAATTTTGCATTAAAAAATGCAGATAAAATGGGAAAATGGTGGTTTCTATTTGGCTACAGACCAAATACGGACTTTAATGGCGAAAAAATCGTTAATGCAAACCGAGCAATATCTAATGTATTCTCCTTTTCAAATTCTGCATTTTATTCAACGATGGATGTTTTTTACACTATCTTAAAAAACAATAAAGAGTTTTATATTAAATATATTCTTGCTATATTGAATTCAAAATTTATTTTGCATTGGCTTAATAAAAATTGCAAAAAGAAAGGGAATATGTTTGAATTAATTACTGAACCTTTAGGGGAAATTCCAATAAAACGTTGCGATAAGAGGATTCAGAATAGATTTGTTGAAGTAGTTGATAAAATACTTGATATAAAGAAGCAGAACCCAATTGATGACATTTACGAGCTTGAAAAACAAATCGACCAAATGGTTTATAAACTATACGGGTTAACCGAAGATGAAATTAGAATTATAGAGGAGAGTTCCAAATATTGAATATTGATAATTTAATACAACAAGGCTGTACAGTAAAATCCAAATGTTACAAAACGTCGACCATAGCTCCATCATACATTTCAGGAGAAGACTATGAAAAATGGATACGGATATCAATAAGATTTTTAGAACAAAACTATCCTAATGACACATTTACAAATGACTTTAGAGAAGTCGGGTTGATTGCTAATGGAAATGGTATTAAATATTTTGATAAGATGATTGCAATATTAGATGCGATTAAGCAAATGCCAGGCTCATCCAAAACTAATGACATAATGCCGGTTATTAAATCTATCTGCAATAATTTCAATAAATGTGCAAAACAATTGCTAAACAGGCGCAAAGAGAATGGGAAAATTAGAGAAACTGTGAAGATTACTGATGAGTATGATGTTCAAGATTTGCTACATAGTATATTGAAATTGTTTGTTAATGATATAAGAACGGAGGATTATGTGCCAAGTTATGCCGGAGGTAATTCGAGGATTGATTTTTATTTGCCGGAATATAAAACCTATATTGAAACTAAAATGACTCGAGATAAATTAAAAGATAAGGAAATTGGAGAAGAACTATTAATAGATATTGGCAGGTACAGCGGAAAGTGTGATACTTTAATCTGCTTTATTTATGATATTGGAAATCATCTACAAAATCCGTATGGTTTAATAACTGATTTAGAAAGCAAAAGTACATCAGAACTCAGTGTTAAGGTTTATATTTCGCCAATATAACATTTAAAAGCAGTGGTTGGAACCTTCCAAACCACTGCTTTTTCTGTAAAAATAAAATGCTACTATTCACCATCTAAAACTTGCGCAATGCCATTTCGAAGCACAGCTTCGCTAATCATGCCTTGGCGGCCGCCCACGACATTTTGGTTTTTGTCAATAAAATAGGTGGTGGGAATGGACTGTACCTGATAGGTACTGCCGGCGATGCCTTGCGTATCTAGAAGCACATGGAAGGAAAATTGATTGTCGCGAATATATTTTCTCGCGTCTGCCTCTGTCTCTTTTCCGGTGGTGAGATTGACCATGATAAATGCAATATTGGGGTTATCCTTATATTCCAGCATTACTTTATGGAAATCTGGCATTTCTGCCTTGCAGGGCGGGCACCAAGAGGCCCAGAAGTTGAGCACAACGGCTTTGCCCTTATAGTCGGATAGGCTCACGGTTTTCCCCTCCAAATTTTGAAGCGTAAAATCCATGGCAGGAATGCTCTTCGCTTTGGCGGCGCTCTGTGGGGGAGGGGTACTTTTCGCCTCATTTTTATTCAGATCCACAACCAAGGTGGAATATACATATCCGGCTCCTACAAAAGCGAAAACCACCAGGAGTATGATGAGTATTACCTTCACTTTTTTATCCATTGCAAAGCCCAACCTTTCATTTTGTTGCTATAGCAAAAGGCCAATGACCTTATTGAGTAGTCCGCTCATGAGCAGCAAGCCCATGAGAATGAGAAAAATGCCGGAGCCCATGGTGATGATTTGATAATGGCGCTTCATCCATGAAAAGGCATGCTCTAGCTTATCCATAATCAGAGCGGATAGGATGAAAGGCAGCCCAAGGCCTAAGCAAAAGAGCAGCAGCATTACCAGTCCTTGCCCCATGGTTGCGGCATTTGCCGCACTCATCATGGCCATGCCCAAAAAGGTACCCACGCAGGGCGACCAGCTAAAGGCAAACACAATCCCCATCAGTACGCTGGGCCAGAAGCGGCCGTGGGAAATTTTCACTTCTGGCCTTGCGGTCATATCCAGTAGCTTTAGTCTAACAAGCCCGGTGAACTGAAGGCCAAATAAGATCAAAATCAGCCCGCCGAGGATGTTGACAATCTGCAAATATCGCCCGGTAAGTTGCAAAAATCCTGCGCCTACTCCCAAAAGCATAAAAACAAGCGTAAAACCTGCCACAAAACCTGCCGCATTGGATAAGAGTCTGCTCTTTCCGGTGCCGGTCATATTGCCGGAGAGATACGTCAGATAAATGGGCAAAAGCGGCAATATGCAAGGGGAGATAAATGCTAAAAATCCTTCTAAAAACGATAAAATGTAAACCATATTATATAAACAATGACATATCCGATTCCTCGGCATTTGCCAGCATCGCAGCAGCTCCTCCAAGCTTCACGCCATCAATCAGCTCTTCTGCCTTAATACCCATCACATCCATGCTCATGGTACAGGCAATCAGCTCCACGCCGTTATCCTGAGCGGACTGAATGAGCTCTAAAAGAGAGGCTACATTCTTCTTTTTCATCACCATGCGGATCATCATGCTACCCATGCCGAGCATATTCATTTTGGATAACGTAAGCTTTTCGGTTCCTCTTGGCATCATCATTCCAAACATTCTACTTAAAATATCTTTTTTTACCTTCACATTTTTTGGTCTTCTTAGAATATTTAGCCCCCAAAACGTAAAGAACATCTGTACACGCCGTCCCATAGAAGCTGCCGCATTGGCAATAATAAAGGAAGCAATGGCTTTATCGAGATCACCTGAGAACACAATGAGATTTTTGGCATCATTTTTAACCATCGTAGAGCAAGCAGCAGGATCCTGAGAGGCCTTGATTACCGTGGCTTTTGAAATGCCTTTTTCACTTTGCATGCCGCCAAATAAATTGCCTGTTCGCTTGCACCAGGCTTCCACATCACAGGCAAAAGCAGGATCCGTGGTGGTAATTTCAATAATATCGCCGTCCAAAGCCGATTTTACCGCTTCTGAAAGTTTCATAATCGGCCCGGGACATTGCAAGCCGCTGGCATTAATCTCAATTTTATTGCCAAGGGGACGCTGGGTTTCAGAGTCTACCATGGGCATTTTGCTCGCTGATGGTGCGCCCATAGTGCCGAATATGGTTTTATACAAACGATAGCCGCCCGAAAGATTGTAACAATCAAATCCGTTTTGGGTTAAGATGCGGCAAGCAATATAGCCGCGAAGGCCTATTTGGCAAGTCACATAGACCGGCTTTGACTTATCTATCTCGCCCAAACGATCGCGAAGGTTGTCGAGCGGGATATTGATAAAACCCTCCATGGCGCCATTTTCAAATTCTTGATTTGTGCGCACATCCAGTAAGGTGGATTTTGCGCTATCAAGCCCTTTTACATCATGCCAATGAAAAGGTTTCACCTTGCCGCTCATAATATTTTGTGCCACATATCCGGCCATATTCACAGGATCCTTGGCTGAAGAGAAGGGCGGTGCATAGCACAGCTCAAGTTTTGTGAGCTCTTGTGCACTCATGCCGGCACGCATGGCAGTGGCGATGACATCACAACGTTTGTCCACGCCTTCATAGCCGGTAATCTGCGCCCCCAAAATTCGACCGGACTCCTTTTCCCATATCAGTTTTAAAGACATATTCACAGCTCCCGGATAATAGCTTGCATGAGAA
Source organism: uncultured Eubacteriales bacterium (assembly GCA_964592375.1). Classification (GTDB taxonomy): domain Bacteria; phylum Bacillota; class Clostridia; order RUG12999; family RUG12999; genus CAZQDP01. The sequence goes on from CAZQDP010000055.1 coordinate 5,787, forward strand.
GCAGAATACGTAAAGGACTTTTCGTAAGCAATGCCCTTTGCCTTTGCACGTGCTTCGTTTATGCCGGTGCATGCTACTGTCATATCAAAGCATTTTAAAATAGCGGTGCCTTGAGTAGCTTCATATTCTGAAGTGATGCCGCAAATGTGGTCTGCCGTAATTCTGCCTTGCCTATTTGCCGGACCGGCAAGGGGAATAAAGCTTGCATCTCCTGTAACAAAATCACTTACAAGCACAGCATCACCCACCGCATAGATATCCGGATGAGAGGTTTGCATATGCGAATTCACCAGGATACTGCCTTTTTCGCTCACAGACAAGCCGGCATTTTTAGCAAGCTGCCCTTCCGGGCGCACACCGGCTGCCATGATTAACATATCTGTATCAATGCGTCTATCCGTCAGTTCAAGCTCCAAGCCGGAAGGACCCTGCGAAATGGACGTTAAACTGGTTCCAAGCAGCAGATGAACACCTTTTGACTGAATGTGTCCATGCAGTTCGCATGCCATATCATAATCAAGGGGGGCAATGATATGATCGGAAAGCTCCACAATGGTTACATCCATTCCTGCACTATGCAGATTTTCTGCCATTTCAATACCAATATATCCGCCGCCCACCACCACTGCGGAGCGGGGTTTTTTTGTATCTACAAATTCCTTTATCCTCAAGGTATCGGGTATGCTTCTGAGGGTAAACGCCCTGTCGCTATCCGCGCCGGGAATAGGGAGGCACATAGGCTCTGCACCAGGAGATAACACCAGTTTATCATAGCTTTCCTGATACTGCGTACCTGTTTTTAAATCCTTGATGGTGAGCGTTTTACTTTCAGGAGAAATAGAAATCGCCTCGGATAAAATGCGCACATCCACGTTAAATCTCGCATGAAAGCTGGCGGGTGTTTGCAAGGTTAAATGCTCCTTATCCTTAATCACGCCGCCGATATAATATGGCAGGCCACAATTGGCATAAGAAATATATTCTCCGCGCTCTACCATTACAATCTCTGCAGTTTCATTTAGGCGCCTTAGTCTTGCCGCCGTGGAGGCCCCTCCTGCGACACCGCCGATAATCACTATTTTCATATCATTCACCCTCATTTATATTATATTTATTGATATTATACCACACATAGGTGCACGCTTATGTGATAAAGTCACAAAACGCCGCTCATGATGAATTTCTAACCATATTGCCATGGCACAATGATTGCAACCATGTGCTACCAAACCTATTCTACCATTCGTAAGCGGCTATGTCAATGCATCCTACTTTCTAACCTTCAAAGATTATCTTTTGCGTAAAATAACAGTTTTAGACATAACAGTTAAAAATACATGAATGCTCATAGAAAAGATACTACAAATTTTTTGAATGATATGCTCATAATTATATGAAATAGTTAAAAATGAGCAGGCATTCCTGCCTGCTCATGAGAATAACTTATTTATCAATCGCTATTGCCATATACAAAATTATTAAATCAACTGTTTTTCATTATAACGCCTTCCATAACATCGGCTACATTCTCGGTAGCATCCAGCACTTCCTCTAAAGTGTCAAAAATACTTTTCCACTTTACAACTTCCAGTACATCCTTTTCATTTGCAAAAAGATTTTGGATAGTTTCCTGGTAAAGCGTATCGCCCTCTTCTTCAATATGATTGATTTCAACCAATAAAGCCGGTAACTTTTTTGACTTTTTAAAGTGTTTAAATTCAATGGTTGCTTCTACCAAGGCCGCACAGCTTTTTTCAATCAGCTTTACCAACTCTTTTGCCTCAGGACGAATGCTACGGATGGAAAGCATTTTAAACATAATTGCAACTTCATCAATGGTATCAATGGTTTCTTCGATATATCTTGCGATTTCCAATATATCCTCTCGTTCAATGGGGGTGATGAAAGAACGATTGAGATGGTCATACAAGGTATGGTAGAGCGTATCTCCCTCGTGCTCAATTTCATGGATTTCTTTTGCATCCAACATGTAATTTTCCGTACTACACAGCATTGTGCTTAGCTTTTGTGCAGCCTTATCACATACCTTTGCAGCATCAATAAAGAGATCAAAGTAGTTCACATCTTTTGTTTTCATATTGGCACCTCAATTCAAAAAATATAGATAAAAAATTTAGACACAACATAAGCAATGATACCACAGCCTGGAAAAGTAAGAATCCAAGCCCAAACCATATCGCTTACAACGCCCCAGTTCACCGCTGAAATGCGCCTAGATGCACCAACACCCATAATGGCAGTTGTTTTCGTATGGGTAGTACTCACGGGAATGCCGGTGATGGAGGAGAGCAGTAAACAAAGTGATGCCGCAGTATCCGCTGCAAAACCCTGATATTTCTCTAGCCTCACCATATCCATGCCAACCGCTTTGATAATTCTGTATCCACCCACCGAAGTACCTAAACCCATCACTGCCGAGCAAAGAACAATTAGCCAGAAGGGAATGATGAAATTACCGTCTGCCCCTCGCGCTACAATCTGCGAATTATACAGGTACAATCCAAGCAAAAATGTACCCATGAATTTCTGGCCATCTTGTGCACCATGCATAAATGCCATGGCTGCGGCACCAAAAGCTTGTCCTGCACCAAACACCTTATTAGCTACTGTTCTTCTGACTCTTTTGAATATTACCTCAATGAGTTTCGAGGTAAAAAACCCCATAAAAAACCCAAGCACCGAAGATACCAAAAGACCGATGAGAACCTTGCGCCATTCATTCATGTTGATTGCCGAAAACCCTCCAAGGGCCATTGCTCCGCCTGTAACCCCCGCAATTAAGGCATGGCTTTCGCTGGTGGGAATGCCAAAATACCAAGCCACCACAGCCCAAAGCACGATTGCAAACATAGCGGCCGCAAATACAATCAGCGCCATTTGGCTTTGATCTGCACGAAATGCCACCAGATTACTAAGCGTAGCGGCAACCTTGGCATTGACCATGGTCATGGCAAGTGCACCTAAAAAGTTAAAAACAACCGCCATTCTAACCGCTGAACCGGGGCTCATGACCCTGGTCGATACAACAGTTGCAATGGCATTGGGTGCATCTGTCCAACCATTGACAAAAATGACCCCTAACATTAAGACAACAACAACAACAAGCGTAACTGACACTTTTTCACATCCCTTTTATTATGCGTGTATAAATTTATTTCTTTTGCGGTTTTTCCATGTTACCCATAGAGGACCCGCAATACAGACAGTGGAGTAGCAGCCGCTGATAACACCAAACATCATGGGCAATGCAAAACTTCTGATGGAGTTTATCCCATATATTTGAGCAAATATAAATACCAAGGTGATGCTCACAAAAGTGGCCAGGTTAATGTTAATAAAATAGAAGACAGCCGATTAAAATCTTGTTTTTCTTCTAGGTAATCTTCTAGAACACCGCGACCCGATTAACAGAATAATTATATCAGAGTGCAATCATAATTTCAATACATAATATGGTATTTATCGCAACTTAAAGAAATTTTTATTATTTTTTATTCATCTTCGGACCGTATTTTATCTTTTCATTAGGACAAACCGAAAACGGTATTTTGAGGCTGAATTTGTTCCTAGAAAATGAAGAAAAATAGCACAATGTTGTTGTAAAAGCATATTCAATATGATATAATGAAAAAAATTTATAATTCATTGCCATTTGACAAAAAAAGAGAAACCATGGTTTTTTGCGCATTGCCATGCGCAATTTGTTTCGTGAAATGTGCACATGGGAAGGAAAAGTTAAAACATGATACGAGATATGCAGGATGAAATCATAAAGCTGAAAAAAGAAAGGGACATCTGCATTTTGGCGCATAGCTATCAAGCAAAGGAGATTGTTGAAATTGCTGATTTTTCGGGCGATTCCTTTGCCCTTAGCACTGCCGCTGTCAAAGCGAGCCAAAACACGGTGATTGTTTGCGGCGTGCATTTTATGGCGGAAACCGTGAAGATGCTATCTCCTGAGAAGAAGGTAATTTTAGCAAATCCGCTTGCAGGCTGTCCCATGGCAGAGCAAATTGAGCCTGAAATGCTTGCTTTCTTTAAGAAGCAAAATCCGGAATATGCAGTGGTTGCCTATATCAATACAACCGCCGCCCTTAAAATGGAATGTGATGTATGTGTTACCTCCTCCACTGCGGTGAAAATTGTTCAAAGAATGGAAAGTAATCATATTTTATTTTTGCCGGACTGCAATTTGGGGGATTATGTAAAAAGAAAAGTGCCGGAAAAAGATATTAAGCTGATGCAGGGCGGCTGCCCCATTCATGCGGTGGTCAATGCTCAGGAAGTAGGTGCTGCGCGCAAAATGCATCCCGGTGCGCTTCTGCTTGTGCACCCAGAATGCATCCCACAGGTGGTGGAGCTGGCGGACTTTGTGGGATCAACCGCCGAGATTATGGACTATGCAAAGAACTCTGCCCACAAGGATTTTATCATTGGAACAGAAATGAGCATTGCGGAGCATCTGGCATATGCCTGCCCCAATAAAAATTTTCATATTCTTTCTAAAAAACTTTTGTGCCCCAATATGAAGCTGACTACGCTGGTGGATGTATTAAAGTCGATAAAGGGTGAGGGCGGCGCAGAAATGATCATGAGTGAAAAGGAAATAGCGAAGGCACGCCGATGCATTGATGAAATGATAAGGCTTGGCAAATAAAGTTTTTGGGAGGAAGCCCTTTGTTTACGCAAAAAGAATATATGGGAGAGCATTTTTCGGATATGGATATATCGGAACAAAAGATAACAAATATTCAATTTCGTAGGTGCACATTTCGAAACATCAAAATGCATGAGATCACGACTGTGGGCTGCGAATTTGCGGAATGTAAATTCACCTCTTGTGCAATGAACGGCGCCATGCATTTGCGATCTTCTTTTTTAAATTGCACCTTTCGATTTAGTAGTTTTTTCTGCACCACCTTTGACCAGTGCAAGTTATTGGGTTCCTCTCTTGTGGAAGCTTCAACCCTTGGGATGATTATAAAAGGGGGCAATTGGTCGTATACAGACCTTAGAAATATTGATTTTTCCAGATCAGATTTAAGTCATATTCAGTTTGAGGGTGCGGATTTATCCTCCTGCAACTTTGAAAAAAGTAGCTTGGTGGGATGTAACCTTACAAGCACAAAACTTTCAAACACAAATTTTAAACAGGCGGATCTAAGGGAGGCCTTGATTGGAGGCTCAAATATACTCAGTGCGATCTTTAAAAAAACGAAGATTGATCTTGTGCAATCGGCTATTCTTTCAGAGGCATTGGGTGCCATCGTTACATATTAGCCGGTTGTCTATATATTAAAAAAGGGGAGTTTTTAAGTATGATAAACATTCAAGAAGTGATGGATGAGGCATTGGCAGAGGGGTTTTCTCAGGTGGGAGAGTTAAACTGCGAGGCACTGGAATTCATGCCGGAAATTAGGGAGATGTGCGCTGCCAATCGCTGCCAAAGTTACTGTAAAAACTGGACATGCCCACCTGCTTGCGGCAGCCTTGAGCAGTCGGTAGAAAAGGCATCTCAGTATACAAAGGGGATTATCGTGCAAACCATCGGAAAGATGGAAGACGATTTTGATTACGACACCATCTCGGCAACGATGAATATCCATAGGGACAATGTGGATAGATTTGCTCAGAAGCTGCGCAAGCAGTATCCGGATGTGCTGCCAATGGGAGCAGGTGCCTGCGCCATTTGCGAAACATGCAGCTATCCGGATGCACCCTGCCGTTTTCCAGATCGTGCGATTACTTCCATGGAAGCCTATGGCCTTTTTGTAAGTAAGGTTTGCACACTCTCTGGCGTACCATATAATAACGGACCTCAGACCATTACCTATACCAGCTGCTATTTACTGGATAAGAAATAATAACTATTTTAACTTTTATCTCAGTTTTCTTCAAATAATCACATGTTTGTCACAAAAATAGTTTATCCTAAATAAAACAGTGGGGAGGATTTGCGCAATGTATACAATTTTAGTGGTGGATGACGAAGTAAAAATTCGAGAGGTAATTCGTGAATATGCCGAGTTTGAGGGCTTTTCAGTGGTAGAAGCAAAAGACGGCATGGAGGCAGTTGCATTGTGCAAACAGCAGGATTTTGATATCATTGTGATGGATATTATGATGCCAAAGTTAGACGGGTTTTCCACCTGCAAGGAGATACGCAAAACCAAAGATATTCCGGTGCTGATGTTATCAGCCAGAGGTGAAGAATACGATAAGCTCTTTGGCTTTGAGCTTGGCATTGATGATTATGTGGTCAAGCCATTTTCCCCCAAGGAAGTCATGGCAAGAATACATGTGATTATTAACCGCTCCTTAAAAAAAGCAAAGGATGAAAATAGCAATGAGCAGATGCTGTTTGATGGGCTGAAAATTGACATTGCGGCACGAAATGTATATGTAAACGACGTAAAGGTGGATATGACTCCGAAGGAATATGATCTTTTGTTTTATCTTGTTAGAAATAAAAACATTGCACTCACCAGAGATAAGCTTCTCACGGATGTTTGGGGATATGACTTTTTTGGCGATGACAGAACGGTGGACACCCATATCAAAATGCTGAGAAACAGCTTAGGCCCTTATCGGGAGTATGTAGTGACACTGCGTGGCGTAGGGTACAAGTTTGAGGTGGTGTAATGTATGAAGAAGTGGCTTAATACAAAGGGACTTAAGTTTAAATTATGGACATATTTTGGGCTGTTTGCTGCCGCCATTATGTTGGTGCTGTGGCTGTTGCAAATCATTTTTCTTCGTACCTATTATGAAGGCATGAAAGTTGCCCAAATTGAAAAAATAGGAAGTACCATCATATCAAAATATGAGGATAGCAACTTTGAAGATCTGATTTATCAGATTTCCTATAAAAACGGTATAGTCATTCGTATTTTTGATAGCAATGCAAAACCCATACTCAACTCCAATTTTTTTGGCGGATTTCGAGCGCCAAGAGTAGAACAATCGGATTTGCATCTATTCATAAATAAAATCAGTAGTAGCCATAACAAGCGCATATCGTACACCATCAATGATGAAGGGCTTCGGGCGCATGTGGTTGTTTACGGTGCGGAAATAGAGAATAAAATTGGGGAAAAAGTATATTTATATATTAATGCACCCTTGGCACCGGTGGATGCCACCTCCAAGGTGCTACAAAACCAACTGATGATTGTAACGGCAATCTCTCTTTTATTGGCATTTTATCTTTCCTATTTTATAGCAAGAAGGCTAGCCGGCCCCATAGTGAAGATAACCAGATGCGCAAGCAGATTGGCAAAGGGTCAGTACAATGTGGTGTTTGAAGAAGGGGGATATACGGAAATCGATCAGCTTGCGAGCGTTCTTAATAAGGCGGCGAAGGAACTATCCATTACAGATACATTGAGACGCGATTTAATTGCCAATGTTTCGCACGATTTGCGTACGCCTCTTACCATCGTGAAATCCTATGCGGAAATGATAAGGGATATTTCGGGAGACAATCCCGAAAAAAGAAATGCACATACGCAGGTTATCGTAGAGGAGGTAAACAGACTTTCCATGTTGGTCAGCGATATGCTTGATTTGTCCAAAATGGAATCGGGAACGGTGATTTTAAATAAACACGCTTTTGATTTATCGTGCACCCTGCGCCTTATTCTCAATCGATTTGAGGGACTATCGCAATACGAAGGGTATCATTTTGATGTACAATGCCAAGGTGCGCTCATGGTCAATGCAGACGAACAGAAAATAGAGCAGGTAATCTATAATCTTTTATCTAATGCGGTTCATTTTACGGGCGAGGATAAACGGGTCATCATCAGCATTACGGGTGAATTTGGCAAGGCGCGTTTTTCGGTTACCGATACGGGAGAGGGCATTGCACAAAAGGACATGGAAAGGATATGGGAGAGATACTACCAAGCAAGTAAAACTCACAAAAGGCAGTCGTATGGCACCGGAATTGGTTTATCCATTGTGCGAAGCATCTTGGAGGCACATGGAGCAGCCTATGGCGTTCAAAGTCTGCCGGGAGAGGGAGCTACCTTCTGGTTTGAGCTAGATAAAGAGGAGTAAATCCTATAGGCTAAAGCGCAGCAGGCTATTTGCGCGGACCATCAAACCAATATATATACATCTCGGGTATATCGCCACTGCGATATACCCGATTTTGATTAAAAGAATGCATGAACTTTTATAGTTGCATTTTATGTAATTTTCGTGTATAATAAAAAACTGAACATCAAAAGTTGCTTTAAATTATATTGGGAGGTAGTCGGGTGCGGTTAAAAGTATCGGAGAAAGGCACATCTTTTGTCTTATCAGTGGCGACAGTAGCGATATTGGTTTTACTATTTTTTGCAGTTTTCATTGTGGACATGCTTCACACATCCAATGTAAAAAGAGATGTTTTGCAAAGCAACGATAACCATGCCGAGTATGTCAGTGCTGTGATGGACAGAGAAATCAGCAAGGTGGTCAATTCCACAACGAAACTCAAGGGTGATAAAAACATTTTGGATATTGTCGGCAAACCGGAAATTCGAGACATTCAAAATAACATTTCGGAGCTAAGCAATAACATTGTTTGGCTTTGCAGTGAAAACTCCATGATTTATGATGTGGTGATTGATTTTGTTGAAAAAGGCATCGTGGTATCTCGTGAAGGTGGGTTTGAAAGCGGTTTTTATTATAAAAGTAATGTATTTACTAATATTGCAATCAAAAGCTATGACCAGAGCAAAAGGGGCATTTTAGAGTCAACTAATTCCGATCTATTAACGGGTTACCCCGAAAAAACCGCTTCCCCTCGTCGAATGATGGTGTTTTCATATACGGGTGATCAATATAAAATCAATTATTTAATCGACTGCGACAAATTGTCGGAACTTTTCTATATTGCTGATTCTAAGCGAGAGAAAAAGATAATACTCATAGACGAAAAAAAGCAGATTTTCCCCATGTTTACCGATCAAAAAGAAATGACCATTGACTCGCGCATTTTTGCGCAAGAGAAAAAAGACATTGTAGTGAGCTCTGTAAGATATCTTTCTGCTGTGAAGCACTCTGGTGCAATGGACTGGACGTATGTATCCCTCTATCCGTATGCGTTACTTAGAAGCCAAGTTGGTGGCACTCATTTTGGATATGCCATACTGTATTTGCTATTTCTCTTTGGCATTCTTACCCCTGTGATTTTTATTCGTCGCAATGTTTTAAAACCTATCAATCGGCTAGCTCACAGCTTGGGGTCGCCGATTTTGTTGCAACGACAAAATGGAGTTGAAATCATTGCAAATTATGTTGATTTTATGAAAGATGAAAATGTTAAGCTTTCACAAGCCATGAAATACAGCAAGCCCGTGATAAAACGTAGCATTTTGGAAAGCTGGATGGCAGGGGAAGAGGATTATGATGGATATGAAAGATATTTTAAAAGGTTTTCCGGCCCGGAATATATGCTACTTAAGATGGTTTCTCCCATCGATTCGCTCAGGGAGGCTGCTGAATCCGTAGAATTATTTTTTGACGATATGCACATTAGCTACCAACAGGCGATGCTTCGGAAAAATAGCATTGTGTACTTTGTGGGATATGATCAAGACACATCGGACATTATTTCAAATATGAAAGATATTGCTTTATTGCATCATGTCATTTTTATGTTTTCTGAGCCTTTTGGTGAGGTAAGGGACATTCCAAATGCATATAATGAAATCTATACCATTACGCAGCATCGAAATATTCGCCAAAACACGGGAGTGATTACCAAAGCGGATATTATTATTAAAACCATGTATCTATTCAGCGTTGAAATGATGGAAAATGACATCATTCTGTGCCTTGACGAAGGCAATGTAAAAGCATTTATGGATTTATATGAAGGGTTTACCATTTCTGATAAGGATATTTCATTTAAAGAAAGTGTTGAAATTATTTATATTTTACGAAGCATTGTGCGTCAAATGCTCATTGAGAAGGAATATATGCGCGAGGCAATCGGCGTTGAACTGTCCCAAATGGAAGAAAAGCTAACGGAGGATATAAATTTATTTGAGGCGGAAAAAAGCATCATTGAAATTATGCTGAGAATTATTAAATACAATGTGAAGTATGATGACAACAGACAGGATAAGATAGTTGCATATATTAAGGATAACTTCACAAAATGCATTTCGCTTGAAAACGTAGCCAATCGCTTTGGGATGAACCCTAAATATCTTTCGGGATATATTAAGCGCCAAATCGGCATGACCTTTACGGATTATATTGCATCCTTAAGAATGGATGCTGCAAAAAAAATGCTTCTTGATGAAATCCATACCATCAAAGAAGTCAGTGAAAGCTTAGGGTTTGACAGCCAAAGTAGCTTCAACAGACTCTTTAAAAAGGTTTGTAATATGACTCCTGTGCAGTTTCGCGAAACCGCAAAACGAGAAATAGGGAAGTAATCATATCATGAAAGGGGAAAATTCCAAGGTCGGGATTTTTTCCCCAAAACGCGCTTATCGCGCAAACCGGATAAATCATATAAGCCCACATATAGAAAGAAGTGTAACCTTTTTTCTACCTAATGAATATATTTTGAAATTTAATCAATGTAATCCTTCTCTTTAATGTAAGTTAAATATTTAAAATAATATACTTTTCCTTGCGACAGAATAGTTTCTTTATCACTAAAATGATAAGATTTTACAAGCTTCCATTTATCCAATTCGTGCATTAATCTATAGTATGCCTCATCATCTTTTTTCTCAAAGCATTTCGTACAGGCATCAAAAAGCCGAACATACATATCTCCATTTTCATCTTCATACAAATCTAGTCTATCAGTCGTAGTTTCATAAATGAAATTAACATCATTTCAAATATTGTCAAGCTATTTTGGCTGTTTTCAATTATTAAAAAAACGAAAAATGCCTCCCAAATGTGTAAATGAAAACGATGAGAAGGGATAAGTTTTCCTTCTGTGTTCTAATATGGTGTTATTTTTTTTAGATTGGTTTAATCTCGCAAATTCTACCGGCACTATGCTTCAGAGAGGTATCATATGTATCAATATATACATTGGGGCATAAGGTGGTTGCAACGATAACAGTGTTTAATAAATATGTTGCATATCCAATGCTAAATATTCTCTCTAAATGATACGTTCCAAGTTCATTCGTATCCTCCACTTCATAATCTGCAAATACGATATATATACCATTTTGCTTTTCGAGCGATGCAGATGGATTAACTTTTACTTTATATCTGCCGCTTTTTGAAACCTCAAATTTTAAATCCATAAATCCCAAAATCATACCCATCCGTTCCTCTTGGATTATAAACTCGTTACGCTCATTGGTGGGAGTTATGCAAAAATTGGTATCCTTTAATAAATATGCTCCTTCCATTGGTATCGGTACCCCTGCTGTTTTCCATACATCTGCGAATTTTAGATTAAGATCATGCATGTTGATAACCTCACTTTATTAAATTGTATAAAAATCAAAGGTTTATTGCGATTTCATTTTTGCATATATTACAATACGTAACACGATGCATATTTATTTAAATACTATATCATAGATAATAAGGAATTACTATAGATATTATTGACAAACCTGTATTCGATTTTTTGTTCAATATATTTAAAAATATTCCTATTTTTAATAAAATGACATCAAAATAATTAACTCATCTTGAACTGCAAAGCGCTATAGCAGGAAAAAAATGCATCCTCATTTAAGGTAATCTTAAAAAAGGATGCATTATTCGTTATCTTTATTAGCAAGATGATAAACCAAGCGCATTCGCAATTCTTACCCTGCTACAACGCAATTTCTACAATTAGTCTACCGTTGCCATATGCGTGATAAGGTCAACAACCTTGTTGCTATAACCCCATTCATTATCATACCAGGAAACCAGCTTTACAAAATTATCATTCAGCGCAATTCCTGCTT
>CAZQDP010000056.1:0-17684 GCA_964592375.1 uncultured Eubacteriales bacterium
TCCGGCAAGCTAACATTTGAAGAAGAGGGGCTAACAGAGCTGTTTAGCAGTGCAAAGGAAGGCGGGATAGCGTTTTCAAATGAGTACGAATCAACAGATATGTACATTGTGGCGGTTCCCACACCATATGAAAAGGACAGCAAAAAAATAGACCCCAAATATGTTATTGCCGCTGTGAGAAGCATACTTGAGGTATGTAAGAAAGGTGCAATCATCACCATTGAGTCCACCATTTCTCCCGGCACCATCAATCGTTTTATCCGTCCAGTACTTCAAGAGGGTGGACTTGTTATTGGCAAGGACATTCATATTGCCCATGCGCCGGAAAGAATTATTCCCGGTAATATGGTGAAGGAACTGAAGTATAATTCTCGTACCATTGGTGCAGATGACTATCAGATCGGCGAAAAAATCAAGGAAGTGTATGCCAGCTTTTGTGAAGGCGAGATTGTAATCACAGATATTCGAACTGCTGAGATGACAAAAGTTGTAGAAAATACATATCGGGACATTAATATTGCATTTGCCAATGAGCTAACCAAGATATGCAGAAGCGATGATATGGATGTGTATGAGATTATCCGCATTGCAAATATGCACCCCAGAGTGAGTATTCTGCAACCCGGCCCGGGTGTTGGCGGCCATTGTATCTCGGTTGACCCTTGGTTTTTGGTTGGAGACTATCCGGGTCTTGCCAATATCATCCTTGCTGCCAGAAAAATCAATGACTCCATGCCCGAGTTTGTGCTAGAGAGAATTCACGACATCATGAAGGAAAAGAAAATGAAGGATGTATCGCGAGTTGGACTATATGGTTTGACTTATAAAGAGGATGTGGATGACATTCGTGAAAGCCCAACCTTACAGCTTTTAGAAAGTATGGAAAAACATTTGGCAACAGGGATTAAAGTGTTTGACCCATTTATCAATGAAAAAGTAGTGGAAAATCAATATTTTGATTATGAAAAGTTCTTATCCTCCGTTGATGTGGTGGTCATTATGGTTAGCCATTCACATCTTAAAAATAATATGGATAGTATAAAAGATAAAGTGATCCTGGATACCAAGAACATATGCCCCTTTGAGGAAGCGTATAAAATGTAAATAGGTTATATTGCGCCGGGAACTGCACATGCGGTTTCCGGCTTTCATTTGCATAAATCAAGTCAGCTACGCTTTCGGTGCAAAGGCACAGGGTAAGGCTAAAGAAGCTTCTCGATATCTGCATCTAAGGGAAGCGAAAAATCCATTTTCTTCCCCGATATTGGGTGGGGAAACTGCAGATGGAACACCTGCAGTGCATGGTGAGAAATGAGCTCACTTTGATTGCCATATAGCCAATCTCCAACAAGGGGATGGCCAATATGCGCAAAATGTACCCGAATTTGATGAGTACGACCTGTTTCTAAAATGACCTTTAGCAGCGTGCAATCGCTCCCGAAGGCCACGGTCTGATAGTGGGTAACGGCATGTTTGCCCTCCTTTGATACCACTCGCTTGATAATACTGTCTTCCATGCGTGCAAGCGGTAAATCAATAGTGCCGCATTCAGGTAGAACTCTGCCATGGGCGAGTGCATAATACTCCTTGACAATAAGCCCGCCGGAGGCAAAATCCGTTAGTCTCCCATGAACATACTGCTGCTTGGATATCACAATCAGACCCGAGGTGCCCTTATCCAGTCTGCCTAAAATACGAACAGGTGCTGTAATGCCTGTTTTTTGATAATAACCGGCGATGGCGTTTGCCAGTGTGCCGTCAGGATAATTGAGGGTGGGATGTACGGCCATATTCGGTGGCTTATGCACCACTAATAAGAATTCATCTTCATAATGAATATCTATCATCTGATCCCATAGGGCAATATCACTTTGATTTTGCGGTGGGAAGCGGATGTCTATTCGCTCGCCTGCATGAAGAATATCCCTTGCACGCAAAATGATACCACTGCGAAGGGCAAGCCCATGATTTTTAACATGAATAAGCATGCGATGAGAAAACCCACCTCTGCCTCGCAGATAGTCCTTCATTTTAATTCCGTCATATTCGTCTTCCACAATGTAATGGATATACATCACCTCTACAATTATTATAACCAAAATATAAAAAAAGTCAATCATGCTCCAATTTGATTTTTAGTGCTATGCAAAGGGAAACTGCTGTGGTATAATGACATGGAAAACGCCCACACAGTGCCATTTAATTCACCTGCAGTGGACAATGATCGAAAAGGATGGGGATACATCATGGTCAAAAATCGCATTTTTGAGTTGGATTTCTTGCGAGGAATTGGCATTATCTTTGTAGTCATCTATCATACTCTCTATGATTTGCAATCGATATATGGTTTGCAAGTGGGAATGGGAGGGACGCAGGCTGCAACATGGGCCTATTCCTTTACCACCATGCTTATTCTTGTATCGGGAGCCAGTGCGTGGCTTGGCAGGCATACCGCAAAGCGTGGCATGGTTGTGCTTGCCTGCGCATACATCATCACCCTTGCGACAACCCTTGCGTTGCCAAGCATGTATATTCGTTTTGGTATATTGCATATGATGGGTTTTTCCATGCTCATCACGGCCGCTCTTAAAAAATATCATGTGAAGGCTTCTGTCATTGTGCCTACGGCGCTTTTTGTGATCGTAGCGGGAATATGGTTTTACACCTTACGTGTGCCCTTTGGGTTTCTTTATCCCTTAGGGCTGATTTCTCCTGATTATATGACGATTGATCATTATCCGCTGATGCCGTTTGGCGGCATTTTTCTTTTAGGATACAGCTTTTCCATGGGTTATTATTGCGATGGGAAAAGCCCCTTTGCCGGAAACAATTATATTGAGTCTCCCATCACCTTTGCCGGTAGGCATTCGCTTACGATTTACATGCTTCATCAACCATTAGTGCTTGGCGCACTATGGGTTATTTTTCACGTTTTATGCTTTGAGTAAAATAATACCATACCATTTACCGCAATTTTTGTATGCGGTATTTACAATTCTAATAGAATTTGATAAAATGGAATTGTAATTATTAATTTTGAAGATACTTTAGAATGTGAACGCTTCCATACTCCCAAAATGAAGAGAAAAGATTTAAATAAAGAGGAGGATTGTTATGCATGAATTAAAGAGCATTGCCGGTCGGCTCAAAGGGCTTAGGGAAATGATGGATATTTCTATTAGCGACATGGCAAGAAGCACTGAAATTACCGAAGAGGATTATACCGCTCATGAATCTGGAGAAAAGGATTTTTCATTTACATTTCTTTTAAAAGCATCCAAAGCTTTGGGTGTGGATATTACCGATCTTATCACAGGAGAGTCTCCAAAATTATCCCTTTACGAAGTGGTTCGCAAAGGCAAGGGTCTTCCCATTCACCGGCGCGAGGGCTTTGATTATCAGCATCTTGCCTATTTATTTAAAAATAAAATGGCACAACCATTTGTTGTGCGTGCCAAGTACGACTCAAATATGGAGAAGGCGCCCATTGCACTCAGTTCACATGAGGGGCAGGAGCTTGATTATGTACTGAGTGGCAGTATTAAAATAAAGGTGGAACAGCATGAGGAAATTCTTCATGAAGGAGATTCCATTTACTATGATTCGGGAAAAGGGCATGGCATGGTGGCAATCGGCGGAGAAGATGCTGTGTTTATTGCTGTTGTCATAGACAAAGACTGATAAGGAGGATATGCGAAAGAATGGGATATTTATATGAAGAATATATAACGCCAACGATTGATGAAAACGGAACACTCACGGATATCACCTTCCAGGTGGGAGAACATTTTAATTTTGCCTATGATGTGGTAGATGCATTGGGGGAAAAATGCCCTGATAAAAATGCTATGATATGGATATCGGTAGGCGGGGAGGAAAAAGCGTTTACCTTTGGTGATATGAAAAAGTATTCGTCTCAGGCGGCTAACTATTTCAAAAGCTTAGGCATTACCAAAGGGGATAAGGTAATGCTTATTCTGAAAAGGCATTATCAATTTTGGTTTTCCATCATTGCGCTGCATAAAATCGGCGCAGTGGTCATTCCGGCGACCCATCTGCTGACCAAGAAGGATTTGGTATATCGATTTAATGCGGCAGAGGTCAAAGCGGTGATTTGCACTTCGGATGGAGAGATTAGTGACGCCATTGAGGAAGCACTGCCCGAATCCCCAAGCGTTACAATCAAGAGCCTTGTGGGTGCCAATAAACATGGATGGGACAGCTTCGACGAAGGCATCATGCAGCAGAAGGAGACTTTTGCACGTGAGAGCTTGGCAGAAGAAATCAAGAGCAGTGATACGATGCTGATGTATTTTACCTCCGGTACTACCGGGTATCCCAAAATTGCTTCCCACAGCTTTACATATCCGCTTGGACATATTGTAACCGCGAGATATTGGCACAATGTGGATCCGGATGGGGTACATTTTACCGTTTCAGATACCGGATGGGGAAAAGCGGTATGGGGCAAACTGTATGGGCAATGGCTGTGTGAGGCATGTATATTTACGTATGACTTTGAGAAGTTTTCTGCTTCCGACATCCTTCATATGTTTGCTAAATACAAGATCACAACGTTTTGTGCACCCCCCACTATTTTTCGATTTTTTATCAAGGAAGATCTATCAAAATACGATTTATCTTCGTTGAAGTACGCAACCATTGCAGGAGAGGCGCTTAACCCCGAGGTATATAATCAATTTTATAAAGCGACCGGCATAAAACTGATGGAAGGCTTTGGCCAAACGGAAACGACCCTTGCGGTGGCAAACCTCATTGGCATGGAGCCAAAACCCGGTTCCATGGGAAAACCCAATCCTCAGTATGATATTGATTTGGTGGATGCAGAAGGCAAAAGTGTGAGTCCCGGCGAAGTTGGGGAAATCGTGCTTCGAACCGATAAAAAAGTGCCGCCCGGTATGTTTACGGGGTATTATAAGGCTCCGGAAAAAACAAACGCCGCATGGTATGACGACATATATCACACCGGCGATATGGCATGGAAGGATGAGGATGGCTATTACTGGTACGTAGGACGCACGGACGATTTGATTAAATCCTCCGGATATCGCATTGGGCCATTTGAAATTGAAAGTGTTATTATGGAGCATCCGGCCGTGCTTGAATGTGCAGTGACGGGTATGCCAGATCCGGTGAGAGGTCAGGTGGTCAAGGCGACCATTGTACCAGCAAAAGGCTACGAGCCTTCCGAGGCACTGAAGGCGGAAATTCAACAGTACGTCAAGGAGCATACCGCTCCGTATAAATACCCCAGAATTGTAGAATTTGTGGATGGGCTGCCCAAAACCATCAGCGGGAAAATCCGCAGAGTGGAAATCAGGGATCAGAAGTAGGGAATTTGCTTTGAATGACGCAGAACGACTACGAAGGGTAATGGAATATAGCCCGGTGGACAGAGTGCCAAATTATGAACTTGGACTGTGGTGGCAGACTGCGCAGAAGTGGCGATCAAAGGGGATGGAGTTGCCCTGCGATTTTCGTTGTGGTATAAGCTCTTTTGGAATTGACCGCCGGGATTTTATTGATGTGCATTATGGCATGTGCCCACCTTTTGAAAGAGAAATAATGGAAAAGGGCGAAGGCTTTCTACTGTTGCGAGATGTGGACGGAATTGTAAAAAAAGTTCATTCAAATCATCAGGGCAGATGCCCTGAATATGGGATGGACGAGTTTATAAGCTATCCCGTTTCTAGTCAAGAAGATTTTAAAAAAATAACCCGGAGATATATCGCGGACGACCCTGCCAGATACAAAGAGGGATGGGATCAAAAACTCTCCGGCGAATACCCCATTTTTTTAGGTTACCAAAAACCGATTTATGGATTTTATTCCTTTGCAAGGGAATGGATGGGGATAGAGCAAGTTGCATACGGGTGGTATGAAAATCCTTCTTTGATGCAGGAGATGATGGAGTTTATAGCCCATTTTATCATGGAAGCATCAAAAAAAGCCATGGATGAATTAAAACGCATTGATTGTGTTATTATACATGATGACTATGGCGCTAAAGGTGGTCCGATGATTTCACCGGATATTTTCAGGAGTTTTATCTTTCCCCATCTTCGGAAAACGGTTGATTTTTTTAAAACAAAGGCAAAATATGTGGGTATTTCCTTTAATGGCAACGCACAGGTTTTACTTCCACAGCTGCTTGATGCAGGGATTACTTTTATTCAAGCAGTTGAATGTGCAAGTGGGATGGATCCGGTATTGCTTCGGAAAGAGTATGGAAAACAACTTAGAATGCTTGGCGGTGTTGACAAACGAGTACTCATAGACGGTAATATACAGCAACATATGAAACAGCTTTATTCGCTGATTGAAGAAGGCGGCTTTATTCCAATGATTGACCATGCAATATCGCCTGATATTTCTTATGAAAACTTCTTGCATTATTTAAAAATAAAATCATCCATGCTACATCGCCAGAATTTTTCTGCATAAATAAATCGAATATGCAAATACTTTAGTTGAAGTCTGTTGGTAGAATGCCATCACGTTCATTGTACCAATGATGCCTTCAATTATATGTATTAGTGTAGGAGATGGAAAAGATGATAGATAATATAGCGCTGGTACTTGTGATCATAGGTGCAATTAACTGGGGCTCCATTGGTATCTTTGGAGTTGATGTCCTAGGTACCTTATTTGGTGGTCAGTTATCTGTAGTTAGCAGGGTAATCTATACGATTGTGGGTATAGCCGGACTTTGGGCAATATCCATTTTATTCAAAGAAAAACTACCTGCTAAAGACATGTAAGTGATATGAAACGAAAAGCGGCTGATAGAAATAGCGGAGTTATCAAGGCTTTGCAAAAGCGCCATGCATACGAAGACGCCAATGCAAGCCAACCGTTACTTTTATTTCAGCCGTTTTTGTTTATTTAAAGGGAAGAAGCCCGACGGAGTCTGGGAGCGAAAAGGGCACATAGTAAACATTTCACCCCATCACCCGGTAAATAGAGTAGCGTTCCCATTAAAAGTGCTCCTGCACCTTTTGGAGTCGATAAATAGAATTTTGCGATGATATAATTATAAGGAATTCCAAATAAATAGACAACCAAAAAACCGATTACACCAGCGATAAGGCAATTGAAAAAGCTTTGCTGTTTCATTTTACGGATGAGCAAGCCGGAGACAAACGCTGCAAATACAAAAC
The DNA here is from genome assembly GCA_964592375.1 of uncultured Eubacteriales bacterium. Classification (GTDB taxonomy): domain Bacteria; phylum Bacillota; class Clostridia; order RUG12999; family RUG12999; genus CAZQDP01. The sequence goes on from CAZQDP010000056.1 coordinate 7,182, forward strand.
CGAGGATGTATCCAAAAAAAGGGCTGAGGATATATCCTATGCCGCCACCGCCTGCAAACACAGGCAGACCCAAAAGACCCAATGCCATGTATACACCTGTGGCAGCAGCGCCCAGTCTCGGACCTAATAGGAGCCCAGAGAGCACCGCCACAAAGTTTTGAAAGGTAATGGGCATATAGTATGGAATGGGGATTTTAATATACGCACCGGCAATCATGAGCGCAGAAAAAAGCGCACATAAAACCATGTTCTTTATTTTCAAATTCATCATTAATTCTCCTTCAATATTAATTTTCTCCTTGCCAAGCTTTGATACTCACTTCTCCTGAATGAAGCACTTTCATATCTCCATTAGGTAGGCGTACAATTAAATGGCCCATGCTGTCAATGTCAATTGCTTTTGCATTTAGCATTTCGTTGCCGAAAATGATTTCAATGTCCTTCCCTAAAATAAAACTTCGGCTTCGGTATTCTGCCATGAAGTCTTTTTGAGGAAGAGCAGTGTATATGCGTTCAAAGGCATCTAAAATCATACAAATAATGCGCCCGCGTTTCATTTCGTTGTCACAAATACCAATACTGCCGGCTACCGACTTGATTTCATCAGGAAAGTCAATGGTTCGGACATTGATGCCAATGCCCAGCACCGCATAAGTAAGGCTCCCATTTTCAAAATTAATCAGCCCTTCTGTGAGTATGCCACAGACCTTGCGGCCACGCATATAAATATCGTTCACCCATTTAATCAGTACTGCCTCGCCACAAAGCTGTTCTAATACCTGCGCTGTTGCCACAGCGGCAGCGGCTGTGATCAGCGGACAATACTCGGCACTCAGCTGCGGGCGAAGCACAATGCTCAGATAGATACCGGTGCCATGCGGTGAATAAAAGCTTCTGCCCATTCTGCCCTTGCCGGCTGTTTGCTCTTCTGCAAGCACCACAGTACCCTCTGGCGCACCCGATCTTGCGAGCTTTGCAGCTTCCTCGTTTGTGGAAGGAATGGTTTTATGCACAGTGATCTGTTGACCCATAACCTTAGAAGTGATATATGGAGAAAGAGCAGCAGAAGACAAAATGTCATTGGTATCTGCAAGGGAATATCCTTTACTTGGAATGGCTGAGATCACAAAGCCTTCTGCCTTTAAGGCCTTTATTGCTTTCCAAACGCCGCCTCGGCTGATACCCAGCAGATTGGCCAATGCTTCGCCGGAGATGCGATGGCCCCTGTTTTGCTCTAAATAGGCTAAAATCTTGTGCTTCATGGTAGCTCCTCCAATTCTGATGTGCATTGCGTATTATAACATGGGAAGAAGTGCGTTGTCAACCTATAGTCTATGAATGGTTTACAATATAAACCATTCATAGAGAGAGTATGGTTTCTCTTGTGAAAATGCCCATCATCTGTTTCTTGCCAAAATGATTACTGAAAATATGGGAAATTCTCTTTTATTTTTGGAATAACTATAACAAATTATATAAATTTACTAAAATTTTATTAAAAAATGCATAAATGTATTGACCACGGCGCATTATTTATGATATAATGCGTAGGAATATGGAATAGGAGGAAATGCAAATGAAATCTACTGGAATTGTGAGAAGAGTGGATCAGCTGGGAAGAATCGTACTACCGAAAGAATTAAGAAAGACATTCAATGTCGTAGAGATGGTGGACTCCCTCGAAATTTATGTGGAAGGAAGCGCCATTATTCTTAAAAAATACGATTTTTCATCAAACAATGCAGGTGTAATCAGAAGAATTGATCAGCTAGGTCGCATTGTGCTGCCCATCGAACTTCGCAGAAATCTTGGTATAGTTGAAGAAAAAGACGCACTAGAAATATATATTGACAATGATGCAATCGTCCTAAAAAAATATGAACCAGCTTGTGTTTTCTGTGGAAACGCAAAGAATGTAATAACGTTTAAAGCCAAAAATATTTGTTCAGCTTGTGTACAGGAACTGAAAAAATAAGTACTATCCACTAAGATTTTGGAAGAAAAAATGGTTGTCGAGAAGAGGTGTAATCTTACAGGTAGTTAAGATTAGACCTCTTTTAGATGTATCATCAAAATGGATGAAGGGAAGCGATTAAAAATGGAAAAAGTAGTGATTATGAAACATCCTCTTATTTTGCATAAATTATCAAGACTCAGGGATATTAAAACCGGTTCTAAGCAATTTCGTGAACTTGTGAGCGAAATCTCAATGCTGATGGCCTATGAAACCACGCGCAATCTGCCACTGACACCTGTAAAGGTACAGACACCTGTTGCAGTAGCGGATGCCATGGAATTGGCAGGCAAAAAGCTTGTACTCGTGCCCATTCTACGGGCTGGACTTGGTATGGTCGAGGGTATGCTATCGCTCATCCCTTCCGCCAAGGTGGGGCATATCGGTCTATATCGCGATCCTCATACGCTTTTGCCGGTGGAATACTACTGCAAACTGCCGGAAGATGCTTTAGAGAGAGATATTATCGTGGTGGACCCCATGCTCGCAACGGGCGGGTCAGCCTGCGCTGCCATTGATTTTTTAAAGAAAAGAGGCTGTACAAGCATTCGATTTATGTGCTTAATCGCGGCGCCAGAGGGTATAGCGTGCCTCAGCAGTGCGCATCCGGATATTGAAATATATTGTGCGGCAGTGGATGAAAAGCTTAATGATCACGGATATATTGTGCCAGGACTTGGAGATGCAGGAGATAGACTATTTGGCACAAAATAAATTGTGAAACCGATAAGAAGAGGAGCAAAACCGATGGAAGAGAAAATGAAATGGTTTAAAGACGCCAAGCTTGGCATGTTCATTCACTGGGGTGTATATGCTGTACTGGGCGGAGAATATAAAAGCGAAATCATGCATGGAAATAAATACGCAGAGCAGATTGATAACAATATGAAAATCCCCAACGCAGAATATGAAAAATATGCGGCAGCATTTAACCCCATTGATTTCGATGCAAAAAGATGGGTGCAAACTGCAAAAGATGCAGGCGTGACGTATATGGTGATTACTTCAAAGCATCAAGACGGATTTTGCATGTATGATACAAAATATTCGGACTATAGTATTGTAAAAGCCTCGCCCTTTGGAAGGGACGTTATCAGGGAACTATCAGAGCAGTGTGCTGCCGAAGGAATTCGGTTTGGACTCTATTACAGCAATGCGAGAGATTTTCACGAAGCAGGTGCCAATTGGAATAATTACGGGAATACATGGGATTTTCCTGCGCAGACCCAGGAAGATTTTGAAGCCTATTTTTATGCAAAGGTCCTCCCTCAGGTAGAGGAGCTTTTAACAGGCTATGGCCCCATTGATTTGATGTGGTTTGATGTGCCCTATAAATTTACAAAGAAGATGAGTAGTGAACTTCGCAGCAAGGTATTATCTCTGCAGCCTCAGTGTATTATTAACAGCCGAATTGGCAATGGGCTAGGGGATTATATTAGCATGGATGACAATCACATTCCACAGGAGGCTGTAGCGGAGCCATGGGAAGCTTGCGTTACCATGAATGAAACTTGGGGTTATTCAAGACGAGATTATGATTATAAATCTTCTGAGAAAATTGTCGGCATTTTGGATGAGGTCATTACAAAGGGTGGAAACTTATTACTGAATGTGGGACCGGACTATTTAGGGAATTTTCCTTATGAACAGTTGCAAATTTTAAAAAGCACAGGAGCGTACCTCAAAGGAATAAAATGATTTCTTATCTTTTATTGTCACACTTTCCTGCAGTGGGTAATATTATATAGTAGCTTGCATACACCACGTGACGGAGGTGGGCATATCATGTTTAGAAGGAAAGCCTGTTATCCACTGATTATCATTACGCTGGGGTTTACGGTTGTGGTACTCATATGGCTACCCATAGAGTGTATTACCGTCATCCTTGGAATTGCGCTGATATGGGCAGGGATAAAGCTGATTTGCTAGTAAATTTACATCGGATAACCATACATATTATGATGCAACTCGCATCATTGGGATTAGCCCATCAGGGACTTTTGGTACTAAAAAATATATTTGACGGCATGCCGCTTGCACAACATGGCGAGGCCAATCTTCAAAGGCCATTTGAGACTGCGCAAGAAGCGGCAGAAGGAGGTTATATGAAAATCGTTGTACTTCGTATGCCAAGGATTTTAAGCGGTATGCTCCGTGCGCTGCTTGGGATGAACAGAAGCTAATGCATTTTATATAAAAACAGCGCCCCATGCAAACGGGCGCTGTTTTTATCGTCATGCAGAAAAAAGATTATACCAAGCCTTTCATATACGAAAGGCTTTTAAAAATAGAAAAAAGATCTTTTGGGCCTTCAAATTCTAGTGCCAAAGCACCTTCATACCCATTTTGCTTTAAACATGCCACGATTTCTAAAATTGGCACATCCCCCATGCCGGGGGCACAACCTGAATAAATGGTTTCATTGTCCGCTTTATAGGGGCCATTTTCATCTTTTGCAAAGTCCTTAAAATGCACATGAGCAATATGGCCAGACAGTCGCTGAGCAGCCTCTAAGGGATTATCGCCCACGAGGAGAAAATTTCCTGTATCAAAGGTCGATTTGAGATTTGGTGAAGCAACTGAGTCAATGATGGATTGAACCTGTGCAGCCCTTCCTGCAAACCTTCCATGATTTTCCAGTGCTAAGATCACCCCTTTTTCTTCGGCATAGGGTGATAGTCGCAAAAAAGCTTCAATTATTTTTTCCATACCTTGCTCATAAGTAAAGCTTTCATTGGGATATGCGGCAAACACCCGGAGCAAATTTGTGCCAAAAGATTTTGCAATGTCTATTGATGCAATCACATAGTCAATCTGCTGATGCCATCGGTCTTGTTCTACCACGAAATTATTATCAATACCATATGCACATACCTTCAGGGGAGAGGATTGTAAGCGGCTACGCACTTGTGCTTTTTCCACATCTGTTTTCATGTACATATCCAGCACTTCCACGCACTGGCAATCACTTTTTTCAAGTGCAGAAATAATCTCACATGGCGTCATGCCACCACGAATCATGCTATTAAAACTGTATAAGCTAGTTCCGGTTATCATTCTCCTTCGCCTCCTGCCTTTTGTATATTAAATATTAATTTGCGTTTTTTCCTTAGCCGATAGATAAATGGCATCTAAAATCCTCATCATTTCAACGCCGTCTGTTGCAGGACTGATACAAGCTGTGCCATGAGAGATACAGTCCACAAAATGAGCCATTTCACGGTTGAAAAGATTTTCAAAGCCATCGGAAGAAACCACAGGCGTAACATTCGTTAGGTAATTATATTTTTCGCTGTACATCTCGAGGCGGGGCTCGATTTTCATCCCTGCCCTGCTACCATATAAATCAAGTGTCATCACATCCTCCTTGATATGAGAGGAAAAACTCACTTCAAGGTTTAAAACGGCACCATTTTCAAACCGTATCATCGCCACTGCCATATCCTCTACATCGCAAAAATCGCTTACATCCTTGGCAAGATAACGACTAAAATGTTTAATTTGATTACGAGGGCCAATTTCACCAAAGGTCGCGCCGTATACGGACACTGCCTTAGGCCCTCCCATGAGGTATCGGGATAAATCAATCATATGCACCCCAAGATCAATCAGCGGTCCACCACCGGAGCGGCTTTTATCTGCAAACCAACCCATGGGGTTGCCGCATCGGCGGATACAACTGGTTTTCACATAATAAAGATTGCCCAAATCTCCTTGTGAAATAAAATCCTTGGCAATCTCCGTTGCGGCGGCAAATCTACGAACAAATCCAATCATCAAGAGCTTGCCGCTTTTTTCTGCTGCCTTTTGCATCTGCACCGCCTGCATGGTGTTTAAAGCCATGGGTTTTTCACACAGCACATTGACGCCTGCTTCCAGTGCGGCAATGGAGGCCGGAGCATGTCCGTTATTCCAAGTGCAAATGCTAACACCATCCAGCTTTTCTGCTTGTAGCATTTTGTTGTAATCACTGTATGCATTTGCAATCCCATGTGTAGCGGCAACCTGCTGTGCACGCTCCAAATTGATGTCGCATACGGCAACAATTTCTGCATTTTCAAGTTTCTGATACCCCTTTGTGTGGTATTCGCTGATACTTCCTGTGCCGATAATGCCTATTTTTAACTTGTCCATCAAAAAACCTCCTTGCATCATATGAGTGATTTTAGAAAACCAACCGCCTCGCTGATATCTTTTTCGGGGCAATTGCCCACTTCACGTTCAATTGTTAAAAATCCGTTGTAGCCAATGCTTTTTAGGGCATTGAGATAAGCCGGAAAATTTACACTTCCAAGGCCAAGTGGCATCTCTCGGATGCACTCACCCACATTGATGGTATTTACAATATCACCCGCAAAGGTTCCGTAGAGCTGCACCGGGTCTACCTTCTTTAGCATCACGCCATCCTTGGCATGGGTGTGTACAATATAATCCTTCAGTGTATGTACGCTTTGAACAGGGTCTTCACCGATAACCATCACAAGATTGGCAGGGTCTAAATTTACTCGCACCGCGCGTACGCTCAAGCTATCTAAAAAATCTTTCAGTACCAAAGAAGGCTCGGGACCTGTTTCAACGGCAAAATATGCACCTACGCTCTGTGCATATATGGCAAGCTCATTCATCGCCTGCCAAAGCACTTCCCGCTGCTGATTTTCCGCTTTCGGAATAACGCCAATGTGGGTTGTTACAACATTTGAACCAAGTGCAAGTGCCAAATCCATAATGCGTTTTGACTTTTCAATACGCGCAGGATTATCCTTAGAAATTTGAAATCCATGGCCGCCAAGATCACCGCACACAGCGGAAATAGACATGCCATACGAAGATACAAGTTCCCGTATCTCTTGCACCTTTGACTTTGTCATATTCTCAGGAGCGGCTTCGCCACTGGTTGCATACATTTGAATGCCGCAAGCACCGACCGTCGCCGCTTTTTGAATACCTTCCTTCAAAGGGGCACGAAAGGAATCCACCAAAACACCAATTTGAAAACCCATTAAAATGACACCTCTTCCAAATGTGAATAGGACGTTTGATTTCATTATAACAAGTTAAGGTGCGGATGTCTTTACCATTTATTTGTCTTATTGTTTGCAATTTTTGATTATTTGGTCAATGGCATCTGCCGCATATTCCATATCGCATATGGAATTGAACCAACCGGGGCTCAGTCGCAGGGTGCCGGTTTCGAAGGTGCCACAGGTTTGATGCGCTAGGGGAGCGCAATGAAGGCCACTGCGAGTGGCGATGAAATACGCTTCATCCAGCATGGCACCCAGTTGTACGCAGTCCATACCGCGAACAGACAAACTAACCACACCGGTGCGCAAGAGTGCATTTGGATACAAGATCCGTACCTCCGGCAATTGGGACAGACGGGCAATGAGCGCCCTTGCAAGCATTTGCTCATGTTGCAAAATGGCATCCATACCGGTCTCTTCAATAAATGTGCAAGCACTTGACAGACCGGCAATGCCCGCGAGATTTCGGGTGCCGCTTTCATAGCGGTCGGGCAGGAAGCCCGGTTGCAGAAAGGATTCAGACATACTACCCGTTCCACCGGTCATCAGCGGGGTGGGAGCCATATTTTTAGCAAGATACACACAGCCCGTGCCCTGCGGTCCCATCAGGCCCTTATGCCCGGGAAACACAATGGTTGCCTCTAAGGCAGCAGCATCAATTCGTACAATGCCTGCGCTCTGCGAGCAATCGCATAGTAGCGGCACAAAATGCTGTCGACATAGCTTTGCCGCAAGTGCTATATCGCTAATTACACCGGTGATATTTGATACGTGAGAGAGGGCAACCAATTTGGTGTTTGGTCGAAGAAGGGATGGGATTTTTGCAACATCGCTCCTCCCGTCGGCAAGGGCCGGAAGAATGCTGATTTGTGCTCCGGCAGCATAGAGCGGCCGCAGCAAGGCATTGTGCTCAAATGGGGAAATCACCACATGCATCCCCGCAGAGATTATCCCACGCACAATAAGATTTAATCCCTCGGTGGCATTACTTGTAAAAATCAGTCTATCCGGATCCGTACCGCCTATGATGCGGCAAATGGCTTCTCTACAGCCATACACAAGCTCCATGGCATTCATAGCCATTTTGTGACTGCTTCTGCCGGGATTGGCTCCACAGGTGGTCATGCATCGATAAACGCTGTGTGCAACCGAGGCAGGTTTTGGAAAAGAGGTGGCGGCATTGTCAAGGTAGATCATTTTGGTATTCAACCCCTTCACTTTTTATTGTTTTCATGCAAATAAGTTGCGATAACCATTTTTGATGTACGAAATGAAGCATGCGGACAGGCCATGGCCTGCCCGCATGCATACATGCTTTGTGTAAAACAGGTTTCTAGTGTGGAATTTAATATGGCTGATAGCTACATGAAGTGCTACTTCTGGTTTCCATATATACTGCTTTGATTTTCACATCCATTTTATGCGTTAGCTCCCGCAATCGTGGTAGAGCGCTCTGGCCAATTCTTAGGCAGTAGCTACAGCCTCCCTTTGAAAGACCCTTGGGAGTTTGCATCACTGAGGCAGAAACACCTTCCCTTGAAAGCGCATTTTTAAGGCGGTTTGCGGTTGTGGCAGAGGAGTAAAGTACGATAATCTGCGACATAGCAAAAAATCTCCTCTCCGTTTATGATGGCTGAGCTGGGCAAAACCGGCTCTATATTATAATATTGAGTATACAAGCATTTTGTTACTTTCTATCAATAAATAAGATGCAAAGGCGCATGTCAATACAATGCCGTAGACTAATATCATTTTTATCTATCAAATTGTATACAAATAAAAAAAGAGACATAGCTTATATTCAGCGAAATAATGCGAAAATGTAAGATATAAAACAACAAATTATTGTATCTTTGCCGCACATGATTTTTTTGATGAAATTTGCCCAAAACCGCCATTGTGTTTTCTTGAGAGGATATGTATAATGAAACCATAGAAGGAAGTAAGAGAAGCATTCCCTAATTCAAAATATATTGGGAATATTGTATGGAGGTGGTACCCTTGGAAATCGATAGTGAGTGTCAGTTTATTCAGTGGTATCAGCCACTGCAAGGTGAAAATTTAGGCTACTGTGCAGTTCTGAAGTGAGGTCTAATGAAGGGTTATGATAACCCGTCAAGCATCCGGTTGATTTTCCCGGAAGCTACTTGAATAAAGACAGTGAAAAATAAAAATATTGGAAAGGAATACATAGAAGAGATAAACTTTGAATTTGTATTAAGAAAAGTATTATTTATCTATGCACAGGTAGGCCAAAAGGGAGGTCTTGGTTTTTAAATAAAAAATAGCTTATTTAAAAAGTTTGGATCATAAAGTTCGAATGATACGCCAGTATTATTTCGGTATCTTCGTAAAAAATTATAAAGCAGTAAGCATCCGGCAGTTTTGTCGGGTGCTTTTTGTTGCTAATGCTGGAAAAATTTTTTTCTTTGAAAAATTCCAAAGACATTTACCACTGCCGTATATAATTGTTTTGTCTTGCAAATAATAGATATGCCTCCTTAAACTAAACCAATGAAAGGTGATCATCATGAAAATAAATTCATTTACAACAGGCCTGATGGCCGGAGCTGTAATCGGCGCAGTTGCAGGAATTTTGATGGATCCACTATCGGATAAACAGTCAAAAGCAGTCAAAAACTCTGCAAAAGGTACTTTTAGAACTGTGGGAACAGTCATTGATAATCTCATGAACAGCTGAGCAAAGCTGAGAAAAGCAAAGCATAAAAAGAAGCCCCTTGTTATGAAGGAGCTTCTTTTTTGCAAAGTAAAGCAAAGCTTAGCTTAGCTTTGCTTTACTCAGTTGCCCAGCTTTGCTGGTCTTTTTCTTTTCGACACAGCGAAAAGACCATGATTTAGTCGGCTTTTTAAAAATTCCCATAAGTGCCAAAATAAAAGTAGCACAGCAATGACGAAGATGCCAACCACCATATAAGCGGCAATAAATCCGGCGGCATAGATGGTGTTTGGAAATGAGGGAGAAAAAACCTGATGAGTCATTTTACTGCTTAATAACCATAAAAGAATGCCTGTATATATGGGGGACAGAATGCTTTGCAACAGCTTGCCCCTAAAATAAAGGGAAAGAGAGAGGCCGGCTCTTTTGGCATGACCTATCACCTGCATATGGACGGACAAGCCCGACCAACCAATGATGCAAGAGATGATGAGCAAATTCACCGGAGGAAAAAGCCCGGCAGCCTCTCGACATCCGGTGGTGACCTCGAAAAATCCAAAAAAGATTGGCGAAGCAAGATGAGGATCTGCTACGGATAGCGTTAAAAGATTTTCAAATATGGCATAGATGCCATACTTTTCAAGGAAAGCAATGAGAATATTAAACATGATGATATAGCCGCATACAGCCAGAATGTTTTTTCCTGCTTTTATAATAGCATTTTCCATTTGTACTGCAAAGCTTTCGATTTTTGTGTTTGTTGTCGGAAGAAAGGCGGTATTTGCGTT
>CAZQDP010000057.1:0-3738 GCA_964592375.1 uncultured Eubacteriales bacterium
CAAAGATGAGAATATTATAAGAATGGATAGGATTTTGTAATTTTGCGATGTTTCTTTGTGCATTCTACCTAAATACAGAAGATGGAATTTGTACATAAAATCAATTTACTTTGGTAGCTGGCAGGCATATAATAGAGTTATCAAAGGATGGGAGAGGATTTTATGCAAAAAAGAATTTTTAGTATTTTCTGTGTTTTCATTTTGTTACTCTGCTCACAGCAGTTTTCTATTCCCACGCAGGGTTCAATGACAAACCTAATAACGGATACATTTTCCACAAGCAGCACTCCGGAAGGATATACTTTGGGTGCGCAGTGGAGCATTATTCCAAGCCCAGATCAAGTGGGGGATTATGCACTACGGGGCAATGACATAACGCCCGGCGGCACGGGAACTACAAATACAAGTGCTGTTCGCACCTTTGCTGCAAGAACAGGCATTTTTACATGTGAATTTAAATATTATCAGCTTATCAATGAGCTAGATCCGGCTTCAAACTATGGCGCTGTTTTTGGGGTGCAGCTCAATGCGGGCAATGCAACAACGGGGATTAGCACCGGAATTGGAAGCAATATCAGTGCATATGACGGCACAACAAATAAAACAAATTTAAAAGCCATTGATACGCCCAGAGTCGGAAGATGGGTACCCGTTAAAATTGTGGCGGACATTGGAACGGATACCTATGAGATGTGGATTGATAGCACGAAGATTGTTACAAATACATCTCCAGACGGCGTAATGGATTTTAGAGCACCTCTGACACAAGTCACATCGCTCACGATCACAACGTCCACCTCGTCCCATCAGACCGGAACGATGGATATTTGCTTTGATAACATCAAGATTTATGATGGCTCTGTTCTCTCTCCGTCCATATCCCTTGTAAGCCCGGCAGATGCCGCAAGCATTACATTGGGGCAAAGCGTTTCCATGACCACAAATGTGACCGGGGACGACATTTCCAAGGTGGAATTTTATGCGAACAATCAAAAAATAGGAGAGGACACAACCTCGCCGTATGCGCTGGACTGGGTACCTTCCGAAATATCACGCTATGACCTTTATGCCACTGCTACAAATGTTTTGGGCGAAGTGTGCAAATCGTCCACTAGGTATATCTTGGTGCAGTCTCCCGCTGCAAATCTTGTCACCAACTACACCGTGTATGACAAATTTGAAAAATCAATTGTACCTCCGCCAGGGTATACAACTTTTGAAGCCCAATGGAGCATCATTGCAAATCCTACGGTTTCCTCTGATTATGTACTGCGTGGGAATGATACCTCACCATCTATAGCTACCTTAACTTCAGCAAAAAGAGGGTTTGTCAAAAAGATTGGAATATTTACAATAGAGTTGCAATATTATCAGGCCAAAAACGCCAACACCGATTCCAATGCGCTATATACTATTCAGCAGGTAAATGGCACCTCCTCCAGGATTTACGCAGGAATAGGCAGCAATGTCAGCGTGTATGACGGCACATCCTATCAGGCCAATTTAAAGGCCATTTCAAACCCTATCGGAAGATGGATTCCCGTTCAATTTGTGATAGACACAGACCAGAACACATTTACAATGCGAGTAGACGGAGAGATAATCACTACCAGCACCTCGCCCGACGGGATTTTGAGTTTTAGAAACATTGCCGCAAATAATAGGGATCAGTTTATCAGCTTCGCAACCTCAAGCTCTTTAGCGCAAACCTCTGAAATGGACATCTATTTTGACAATATAAAAATATATGACGGAACGACGCTGCCGGTTTTGGCACCTGTTGTAACCCTTGATGGGCCTGCGGACAGGGCAACATATAACCAAAATATTTCCATTCCTCTTACTGCAACGGCAGTGGGTGAAAACATTGCCAAGGTGGAATTTTATGCAAACAATCAAAAGATAGGGGAAGACGCCACCGCGCCATACACGCTCAATTGGACACCGAACGCCGCCATGCGAAATACCAAATATGCACTATATGCTGCGGGGGTAAACTCGGCAGGCGTCGTGGGAGAATCCCCCAGAAAATATATTCAAATCAACGTGCCCCCCGCAAATGTGCAGGCCAGCTATTATGTGGACCCTAATGGCAGCGATACAAATCCGGGCACTGCCGCACTGCCACTCAAAACCATCACAAAAGCCAGGGACATTGTCAGAACCATTAATAGCAATATGACAGGCGATATCGTTGTATATATGGCGCAGGGTGATTATGTTCTACCCTCCACTGTGGCGTTTAATGAAATAGACTCCGGAACTAATGGGTACAAAGTAATCTATAAAAACAAAGATGCAGTAGGAAGCGCGCGCATCCTCGGCGGCGCAAAGGCTACTGGTTGGGCACCTATTGACGCCAATCCCAATATCTTTAAAACAAATGTTGGCGCCAATATACCCACTTTGTATAATTTATACGAGAATGAAAAATTAGGCAGGCTGGCAAGATACCCCAATTTCAAGCCGGATGCGGATTATGCTTCGGGGTTATCCAGTTATTTGGTATCTGATTATCACCCCTCTGATGTGACCTATATGCAGTATGCGCCAAATGAACTAAACCCGGCATCATTTACGAAGTTTTCCTTAACCGATTATGCAAATTGTGTATGGTGGGTATATCCCAATAAGGATTGGGGGATTAATCGCAGTCAGATTTCTTCTTTTGACACAGCACAAAGAAAAATCAATTTTACAAGCCAATGGACAGAGAGCACCGGCCTTGGAAATGAACGGTATTTCATTGAAGGAATTTATGAACTGTTGGATGTGCCCGGAGAATTCTACTATGATAAACCCACAGGAGATTTATACTATTGGCCCATGGATGGCAATCCAAACAATAGTGAAATCATCGTACCCAGGCTCACGGATATCATTACGGTGAAGGGTTCAAGCATTGGAACCTATGCACAAAACATTACATTTGATGGCTTATATTTTTATGGATCAAAATATTCGGTTGGTATTGAAAATGGTGCCGGCATTGTTTTGCTTGGTGCAAAATTTATTGATATTGTAAATTGCCATTTTAAAAACTTAGGCGGACATAGCGTGATGATCATCAATGACAGCTCGTTTAACACCGTGTACAATTGTTGGATGGAGCATTTAGGCTCCGGCGGCGTATATATCAGAAACAGGCTGCTCAGAACCCAATACCCTCAAGCGAAAACACAATACAATTATATCAGCAATTGCATCATTCAAGATTATACCGAGCTTGCCATCACCATGGTAAGCAGTGGTGGCGTTACCGTTTACAGTGCGAGTGACAATGTGATCTCCCATTGCGAAATCATGCGAGGAGGGCGTTATGGCATCACAATGAGAGGGAACTTTGATGAGAGCAGACTAGAAATAAACAATCATTATACCTATCATAATCAATTTACGAATCTAAAAATACATCATGTAGGAACAGATAGTGGAGATTTGGGTGCCCTGCATGGTGCGCAACTTAATCCCTCAGGAAGTAGCTATATCAATTACTTTCGTCAAATTACAGTCGATATAGCAACGGCTAATCCCACTGTGCAGGATGTGAGACCATACGGTGTATATTTGGACCACCATTATTGCTCTTTGCATCAGGTGCTATCCAATATTAAACTGTCCAATATTCAAGGATCACTTATCTTTTTCAATCAAAACCCCGAGCAAGTACTTGATAATGTAAGCTGGCTAAGCGATTTTGATGATTCTAAAATGGATGTTGAAAACATTGGACCAGGC
>CAZQDP010000057.1:3838-17426 GCA_964592375.1 uncultured Eubacteriales bacterium
GTAAACGGCAAAGATCATTCCGTTAGCTATGTGATAAACCAAGCCATCATAGAAGATAGATGGGAAAAATTAGGTACCCATTATTTTGAAGCCGGCACCACGGGAAACGTGACAATATCCTTTAATTTAATTAGTAAATACAGGCCGGGCACTGTAAGGGCGGATGCGGTAAAGTTCGTTCCTGTGATGCAGTCATATGAAAGAGTCTCGAAAGCGCCATATTTAACCGATGGGGCAGGTCAAATGACTACATCGCTTAGCACGGCGACCATGCTCAAAGCGGAAATGTGGTCGGATATCCCCGGCATGATGATTTTCGCCCTGTACGATGGCAATAAGCTGACTTCGCTAAAAACGCTCTCCATCGCAATTTCCCGTGAGCCTGTTTTGTATAGCATGGATATTTCGGATATGCAAAAAAATGGACGGAGTGCCAAGGCATTTATTGTAAGCGCTCTGCAAACAATTACGCCGCTATTTAGCACCACGCCATTTCATTAAGTGAAAACCCTTCGGAAGTGAAATGTTGCAATATTTCACTTCCGAAGGGTTAGAATAAAACAGTAGCAATTTTGTTTTGAAAGTAGTGTTTGCCAAGGCCTGTTTATTCCACAATAACAGGCCTTAGCTTTACAGGCGACTTGCCTTCAAATGTAATCTCACCAAGAAGACCATCTACGAATGCCCTGATAGTCTGGGGGTTTGTAGAATAGGCATTGATATATGCATCCACCGTTTCGAAATAATTATAATAAATAGAGGTGGCTCCAAAGGAAGCAACTACCGATTTTTGTGCGCCATAGGATAGGCCGTTAAACAAGGTGATGATATCTTCATGGCTGGAATAAAAGGACATACCGCGAGGGCAGAATTGTGCTAAAAAGCAGGCATAAATAATGATGTCGTCACTGACAGACAGCGCTTCTAACGTTTCCTTTGCTTTTAGGCTCTCTAGCATTGTTACTTGAATTCCCTTTTCTTCAAAAATGCCTTTCATAACCTGCAAAGTATCCCAAAATGGAGCATAAGGCGATAGCTTAATAATGGTGACTCTTTTTACTGTTTCTTTCTGAAATGGAATCATATTATTTTCATTATTGATAAGTGTAATTGATTTTTTGGCAATCTCATAGCAGCACTTATCAAAGTCTTGTTCTTCAAAAATGCTAAGGGGAGGCATTTGTTTTTCTTTAAAAAGACCCAAGGCTTCTTTTAACTTCAGTATTCGTTCTACAGATTCATCAATGCGAGATTCAGATACTTTTCCACTGTGCACCGCCCGCTCCATTACATCAATATAATCATTGTGGCAGAACAGAACGATATCATTTCCGGCATTGAAGCTTTCAATATATACATCTTCATGTTCATATGCTGCCGAAAGTCCCTTCATATTCACCGCATCCGTGAGCACGACACCGTCAAAATGGAGCGTATCTCGCAATAGATTAATGATTTTTCGAGATGTGCTCGCTGGCCGCCTTGCCTTTCCTCTTGCAAAAGAATCATCAAGAGAAGGAATGGGGGTGTGCCCCACCATCACACTTTTTACACCTGCTGCAACGGTAGATTGCCATATTCCTCGATATGTTTCATCCCACTGCTCCTTTGTGGTTTCATCAATGCTCATACAAAAATGAGGATCTCTATAATCCTTACCATGCCCGGGATAATGCTTTGCCGTAGCAGCTACGCCGGCATCCTGCACTCCTTGTATTATCGCAGGAAGAAGCGTTTTGCATATGTCAGGAGAGTCGGATAGGCAGCGCACACCACTTGGAGAAAAGAAACCACCTGCAAGGTCGCAAACAGGACCAAAAATCCAATTGACGCCGCAACGGGTCTGCAATTCTCTGGCCCAAAAATGGCTTCGACTATAGGCAAGTGCCGGTGATTTTGCAGCGCCAATTGACATCATCGTAGGAATCGTGTGTAGCTCTGGGAACAACTCTCTGCCACCGTGTTCTGCATCGCAAGCGATAAAAATAGGTATTTTTTGTGCTTTAGAAGCGTCTTGAAGAATACTTTTGCATTCCTGCGCGGAGGACATCAATTCATTTTTTCCACTGAGCATATTGTCATTCAAATACAGTCCGCTATACGGCAAAGCTTGAAAGTATGCATCATAGCTGCCATATTCCATGATTGCTTTCTTCACATCGCCGGGACTTGGCATGCCGGTCTGCCCGATTTTTTCTCTGAGGGTCATTTGGCTAAGAATTTGTTTCACTTCATTTCCTCCCTATTTCATTTTGATATTTTGTGCAAATTGATTGGTGGTAATATGGAGAGCATCAATATTTTTTACCAATATATTTGAAAATTTAATGTTTTCCAGGGTGATGTTATCAATGCAATGCGCCTTATCATAACCAAGCAGTTCAATAGGGGGAAGTCCATTGCAGGATACTTGAATGTTTCTAAATAAAACATCATGAATTTTGCCTCGTCGTTCTCTGCCATATGAATATTCATGGTGCTTTATGATTTTTAGCACAATGAGGTAAGGTAGAAAATCACTTTTCGGGTCCGTTACATAAACCTCCTCTTCGCTTTGCTGGAGGGTTGGTCTTTGATGCACAGCATCATATTCCACACAGATATTTTCAAAGGTCACATCATAAATCTCTCCATGGTCGACATTTTGTATATCCAGAGCAACATTTGTTGTTCTCAGTATTGTGCAATTCCGAAAAGTGATGTTGTGAATGTGATCTGCATAGGTTTCTGCGCCAATTTCAAGTGCACGGCCCCAGTCGCACCATATCACACAGTTTTCAACCAAAATATTCTCGCAGTCCATGGTGGAGGGTGATATTCCTTTGATACAAATGCTATCATCAAAAGTGCGAATAAAACAGTTTCGTACGGTGCAATTTTTGCTGTTCATCATGTCAATTCCATCACTGTTATACCGCCAGCAGCCGATGATTTTTACATTATCCACAACGAAATTCTCGCATTCATTGGTTGCAATATTATAGACCAAGGAATTTCGAATTGTAACCCCCTCTATATGAATGTTTTTGCATCGTGTAAAATGGATGGCATGATTTCGAACGCAGTTGTCTACAGCAAAATGCCCGCCGGGGGTTGCCTCAAACAAGATTTCTTCCAAATTGTTGCTGTTATCAATCATGCCTTTGCCGATAATGCGAATATTTTCTGCCCCATTCGCTTGTACACTTGCATAAACAACAGCATCCTCTTCAATATAGAGTGTTTGATTGCTTTTTAGGGTGATTGTTCCCATATCATGAACGCCGGCGCCAAAATATAACGTATCCTTGCTATGTGGATCAACAAAATATGCTTTCATAGGGTCTACTAAAATATGAAGTGCATGGTGCATGCCATCTGCCTCCACCGTGTAGCCACCGGGTCTAGATAAGCGAAAGCTTGCACTATTATTTGTTTTTTCACAGGCTATTTGATAGCGCGATGGCTTGATCACTACAGCTTGTATACTATTTTGGTAAACGACCATCATGTCAACAGCCTCATCCGTTTCAAAGGAAACAAAATATGCAGTTTCCGTTTGACTAAGAGGTCGTTGATGCCCGGGCCAGCGGCAATTTAGCGGCACTGCAGATACACGCATTTCCCGAACCGGTAAATCTTCTCCGTTGACAGATACCTTCAAAACTTGAGATATTTTCTCGCCGGATGGAATATTGTAGATATGAACAGACATGCGAAAAACCTCCTTTCTTACGGTAATATTCGATAACATCTCACCCGTTGGCTTGCCATCAGTTGTATAAAGCCTTCTGCATATGTTGTCTCACACTGCAAGCCTCTTAAACGAGCCTGTGCGCGCTGAATTTCCAAAATATCAATATGATCATGCTCAAGCAGCCATTTTAATTGACTTTCATGGCAAGATAACATTTTTTCTTTTATATCCATCACCTCCGTGATATCCACATATTCGGTGGGTTGAAAATGAAAATGCCTGCTTGTGTCCGCAAAAAACAGAGGAGTAACGGGCACGCAGTTGCCAAGGTGTGGGAAAAAGTGCGGACAAGAAGCGGAAAATGATGCACTAAAAACTATTTTTGATAGTTCAGTGTGATCGGAGCAGTAATCATTCGGACTATGCGTAATGATGACATCCGGCTTTGCATAGCGCACAATGCCAATTATTTTTTTCACTTGCTCTTCATTGGCACTGCTTATCGTTAAATCTCCGATATCTGCAGTGACAACTTCAAATCCAGCAATGGCGGCCGCATTTTGCGCTTCTTTTATTCGCAAGCGACGAAGCTCATCCGGAAGGATAACCATATGGCCCATATTCCCGTTTGCTCCATGACATACAATGACGTCATCGCCTCTTTTTTTGCATTTGATCAGCGTTCCGGAGCATCCCAATTCCATATCGTCCGGATGTGCCATGATTGCAAGTACTCTCATTTTTCTTTACTCCTTTATACATATTTATAGATTTAAAATGACGATGGATATCATTCCAATAACAAAGCCTGCGATCTGCTGCTTTGATAAACGTTCCTTCAAAGCAATGGTCGACACAATATAGGTTGTGATAATACCGCCGGCGGATATGACGGGAAACATAATAGAGGCAGGAACATGAACGGACACCAATAGCACAAGATAATTCACCGCTGCATTGGCAATGCCCGAAAGGGAAGCCAAGTGCCACCCCTGCTGTAGTCCTTGCACGACATGGACTTTTTTAAGAAATAGCACCCTTGTGAAGTACAAAAACGTTACAATTGCCATTGCTGTTGTCATAAACTCCAATTGGTACATTTTCGGAAACATGCTTTGATGTACCTTTTGGATGGTAGAACTTATTCCGTTTCCAAGAAAAGACAGTGCAACGAGTATCATCCATTTTATCGTAATTTTGCAGGAGGCAAGAGGCTGATTGATGAAAAAAAGTGAAACGATGAGAAGAAAAAGTCCAATGCCGATGTTTACGGTAAAGGGTTCATGCAAAAACAACATGCCATATATTGTGGGGATGGTAAGTGCATAGGAAATGACCAGCGATGTAAGTGATAATGAGCCATTTGCAATTGCCAGATAAGTTGCGGTTACTGCTATGGAAAAAGAAATTGCAAAGGCGCAGGACAGTAAGATGGTATCCCTGTGCAATACATAACCCTTTAAAGAGAACAGCAAGAAAATGATAAACGCAACAAATACTTTCATGAAATTGAAAAGCATATATGTATCGGGGGAATTTTCCTTGCGGCTAAATTGCTGTGTGAAGACATTTTGCAAGGATATCGATATGATGATGAGTGCAAGATATAGTTGCATGTAAAAAAATCCTTTCAGGCGGTTCATCATGTATTGCATTATGATCAATAACAGTATATAATCTACTGGTGAAGATAACAAGCATGAATTATGCGGAAAAATAACACAATCGTGCCAAATGGGGGATTTGCGTGGATCACATTCTTTACGAAACACATTTAAATGGCGACGGAAAGCTACCTTTCATATTTCGAGACAGTATTTGCTTGCCGCAGGATCATTATGTTGCAAATTGGCATAAAAATATAGAAATACTTCACTTTTTGAAAGGAAGCGGGTATGTCATCTGTGATAGCATCACAACGCAGGTTGCAGAAGGGGATATTTTTATTGTCAATTCGTGCTGCTTGCATTTGGTAGAGTGCGATCCGTGCGGACTTCAATATCAATGCTTAATCGTGGACAGGGATTTTTGTGCTGCCAATGATATTAATACCGATAATCTTATATTTGAAGAACGAATACGCGATAGGGATATATGCGAGATGTTTCTTGCTATCGCAAAGGAATTTAAGGTGAAAAGCGACTTTGTCGGGGCCGGCATTCGCGCTAGTGTATTGTCACTCATGGTCAGTCTGTGCAGAAAATATGTGGTGAAAAGTGTGAAGTATAATCAGCAATCGAATGCAGATATTATTGAGAATATCAAGCTTGGAATTGGGTATATTCATGCTCACTTTGGCGAGAAAATGACGGTAGACGATATTGCCGCAGAGGCGATGCTTAGCAAATATCATTTTTCGCGCGAGTTTAAAAAAATGACGGGATACACAGTGGTATCCTATATTCTGCTGGTAAGGTGCAGGCAAGCAAAAAAGCTATTGCATACAGGAAAATATTCTGTGAGCCAAGTATGCTTTTTGTGTGGTTTTGATAATTCATCGTATTTTTCTAAAACATTTAAGAAGATAACAGGAGTGCTTCCATCAAAAATATGGAATAAATAAATGCTGTAGCGCAATGCATAAAGATAAAAAAAGTGCAAGCGCCAAGCATAAAAGAATGAGGGGATTATCATGAAAATTTATACGGCGGATGAATTGCTAAGCCCGGAAGAGAATATTCATATTTCAAAAGAAATTGTTCGCTCACCTGAACCATCGCATACACATGAATTTATTGAGCTTGTATATATATTTTCCGGTAAGGGCATACAATGCGTGAATGACATTTCTTTTCATGTTGCAAAAGGGGATTTTTTATTTATCAATTATAATCAAGTTCACTCTTTTTCATCAGATGATCAGATGGTTTATGTGAACTTTTTATTTAAACCGGAATTTATGAGCACGCAGCTGCTCACTGCAGAGAGCCTGATTGATATTTTTTCCCTGTCACTATTTCATGAATTCAAGGGTGAACTTGATATAAGCAATCCACTAGTCACATTTGCAGGCAAGGATATGATTGAAATTGAATGCTTAATTGAATATATGCTCAAAGAGTATCATGAAAAAGAGGTAGGATATAAATCAGTTTTAAAAGGATATATGCAGGTGATTTTATCTAAACTTATCCGAAAGCTAAAGTTTACCCAGTGCGAAAAAATCAGCGGGTATATTCACAGAATAACCCCTGAGATTTTAAAATATATCGACGATAACTGCTTTGAAAAGCTGACGCTTACTGATCTTGCACAGCGATGCTTTTACAATGAAGCGTATTTTAGCAGAATTTTTAAAGAATGTTATGGAAAAAGCTTCACAGTGTATGTGATAGAAAAGAGAATCAGTGAGGCAATGCGTTTGCTGTCGGAAACAGATATTGGGATTGATACAATTTGCAGGAGGGTGGGATATGGAGACAAAGGGCAGTTTTATAAGGTTTTTAAACAACACACAGGGGTAACCCCAAAGTGTTTTAGAACAAATCAAAAAAACCCCAACAAATAAGTAAAGATAATCTATTTAAATGAAAGTAAAACTCCTGTATAATGGGATCAAATCTATTATGAAAGGATATGGTGATTTATATGATTATCAGTGCAACGGAGTACAAAAACAAGGTCAGAGGCTGCTGGCTTGGCAAAAATATCGGAGGAACCCTTGGGGCACCCTTTGAATGCATCCGAGGCGTTTTTGACCTGACCGGATACACACAGGATCTAAAAGATGGCGCACTACCAAATGATGATTTGGATCTGCAACTGGTTTGGCTCAATGCGGCAGAGAAGTATGGTAGAGGTGTCGATGCGAAAATTTTAGGTGAATACTGGCTTTCATATATTGTAGGGAATTGGTCGGAATATGGCGCCGGGAAAAATAATTTATCAAAGTCAATTCTGCCTCCGCTCTCCGGCTGGTACAACAATCACAATAGAGATAGCTGTGGAGCATTTATACGAAGTGAAGTGTGGGCATGCCTAGCTCCCGGACACCCTGAAATAGCAGTGAAATATGCATTTGAGGATGCAACTGTAGACCATTCTGATGAAGGGGTATATGCTGAAATATTCTGCGCTGCAATGCAAAGCGCAGCATTTAGCGAGTGTGATAAAAATACATTGATACAAATCGGCCTTAGTTATATTCCGACAGACTGTGGAATTGCCTTGGCGGTAAACACTGCCATGGAGTGCTATCAAAGCGGAATGGACTGGAAGGGAGCAAGGAAGAAAATATTGCAAACCGTCCCCGGCGCCTTTGGGATGTACAGAGGCTATGAAGATCGTGAAGTGGAAGAGGATGTCCCTGTTGGGAAGCTGGGGTATGATGCACCCAGCAATATTGGCATTATGATCATTGGTTGGCTCTATGGCGAGGATGATTTTGGAAAAAGCTTGTGTATTGCCGCCGGTTGCTGCGAAGATGGAGATTGTACCGCGGCAACACTAGGAGCCATCATGGGTATAATCATGGGAGCAGATGCACTTCCAGAGCAGTGGTTAAAACCAATCGGAGACGGCATTAAAACAATATCCCTTGATTTAACAAACAATGCTATTTCCATTCCAACTACCATAACAGAGTTATCAAGGCGTGTTTGCGCACTGATGCCGGTATTTATGGGTAAATACTGCGATACCATGAATGAGGGAGGTACTGTCATTTCGCTTGGTGAGGCAAATGAATTATACGATACAAAGGCGCGCGTGGGAATTTTTAATTCCGTTTATTTTAGAGACAAACTTAAAACGCAGCCATTTGGCATTTACATGGAAAATGTATTGTTTCAGATTACGCTAAGTGCTAGGAGCGGAATTAATTTGAAAGATTGCGAAGAAATGAAATTTGAAATTGATCTTGTCAATAACATCAAGAAGCAGCAATGGCTTCATTTCAGATGGATTATGCCGGCAGATTGGAATGTATCCACCGGTAGAGAATTTTCTATCAACTTAGACCAAGCCCATGGAGGGTACGCAACCGCAAAGGCGGAGGTGGTCCTCTATCCCGGGGAAATTGCGCATGCATCGTATGATATTGTTTTAGAAATATCTTCCGTAGGTAGACTGAGCAAAATGTATGTGCCAATAACACTTCTGAACAATCCCCAAATCTTAAGATAGATGACGGTATTTCATTCAATATTTCTGCAAAAATGATGTATCGCATAGGAAGCCGGAAGGTAACAAGGCATTTCGTCATTCACGCAAAAGCGGTTATTTTAGAGGACTCTTACATCCTTTGAATGACCGCTTTGTTTTTTAATGCAATATGCAAATGAAAGTGGTATAAGACAGCAATTTATTTGAAGGGAAGTAATGTAAATATTTATCCTAAATAGATTGACATAAACTGTATGTTGAGGTATAATTATGAAGAATTATGGTGATATATGAGTGTGAGCGTATGCATTTTACACATTACCTCAGCCTCTTGAAATAATAGGTTGCACGGAGCAAATAAAAGATTGCTTTGAACCATTAAAGGGAACATGTTATAGAGGGGGTACATGCAAATGACAAAAATGAACGAAGTTGAAGGGCACTGTGCATGCAAGATGCATGCCATCATCGCGGCGGTGCTTGTGCTTAGCGCAATTATCATTGGCAACATGGCATGGGGTAATGTTGTATATGCAAGTGGTGAGCTACATACAGTAGCTTATTTTATGGGCGAAGCGACGGGAGGCGCGGTGCCGGCTGTGCAGTCGCAGGTTGCGCCAAATGCGATTGTCACTGCGCTACCCAATTCAGGAGGACTATCCAGAGTCGGTTATGTTTTTGGCGGTTGGATTTGTGGAAATGCTACCTATCAGCCCGGAGATACTTTTATGATGCCAGCAGCGGATGTTGTGCTCTCTCCCGTATGGGTTCCGGCATTTTCGGTGACCTATCTTGCAAACGGAGGGGTGTTGGGCACGGCGCCGAATGACAACAGCCGATATACAACGGGAGCATATGTGCAGATCATGGGGAATACTGGTGGACTAAATAAAGACTATGGCTTTTATTGCTGGAATACCAAAGCCGATGGTAGTGGTACAGAGTATATGCAGGACCAGATGATTCGTATGGGAAATGAAAATATCATCTTGTATGCAATATATTATACAAATGTTCCACTCATTTTAGAGAGAGATTATTACACGGTCTCCTGTCACGGAAATGACAATACGGCCGGCAGTACACCGGTTGATCCCACTCACTACTCAAAAGAGATTTCGCGAAAAGAAACATTTTGCGTGCAGGGAAATATTGAAGGACTTGTAAAAGATGGCTATGCTTTCGCAGGGTGGAACAGCAAGGCTGATGGCAGCGGTACAAGCTACGAGATTGGGAATGCTTTTCCGGTTTTTGGGGATATTATCTTGTATGCCGTTTGGATGCCTGTTTATAGCGTAACCTATAGTGCGAACGGAGCGGATTTATGGGAGGTTTATCAACCCGTTTCATACCCGCAAGGCACAAAGGTGCGTGTGATTGATAAGGACAGGGTATCGATGTATAAATTTAATTGCATCTTTGCCGGTTGGTGCAATACACCGGGCGGAAGCGGAACCACGTATAGTCCCGGTGATGTTTTTAGCATTACCTCCGATGTGGTATTGTATGCCAAATGGCAGCCAGCCTTTGATTCCAATAACAAGCCAAAGCGCACTTTTTCCTATAATGGTAACGGAAATACAGAAGGCTCTTTGCCACCAATTCAGCTTATCTCCTCCACCCAGGAGGTTACGATAACAGTGGCAGGGCCGGGTACGATGAAAAAGGAAGGCTATATCTTTGACGGATGGTTTTGGAATTCCTCCGACTATAAAGAGGGGGATACCATCAAAATCTTCGACCTTTCCCCGACGCTGAGTGCCAAATGGGAGCCGGCTTTTACCGTTACATATCACAAAAACACTTCCACCTCAGGCAGTGCGCCGACAGATACTAACGTGTATACAACCGGCATCCATGTAACTATTTTGGGCAATACAGGTAATTTGCTCAATGATGCAGTCGGTTATTTTTATGGCTGGAATACAAGCGCCGATGGCACCGGGACAACCTACCTGCCGGGTGATAAAGTACTGTTATCCTCAAGCTTATCACTCTATGCCATGTTTTCTTCGGTCGTAGTTGAAATACCGCCTGAAATTCTACTGGTAAGTACACCAATACTGTACTACGCCAATCAAGCTGATTCAGGGCAGGCGCCGATTGATTACAATTATTATTCTGCCGGATCGTCTATTGTGGTACTGGGTAACTCAGGTGGGTTGTATAAATATAACCATGTCTTCGCAGGCTGGAACACCAAGAGTGACGGCAGCGGCACAAGCTACCTTCCGGGAAGCACAATCGTAATCCCACAGAATGATAAATTCGTTGCACTTTTTGCAATGTTTAACCTCTATATAGATACCTCCGTGAGAGAAACCATAACCGTGCAATACGAAAGGAACAATGCCACCGGTGGAAGCGTGCCAAAAGATATAAAACAGTACGATGAAGGTGAAGCGGTTATTGTTCAAGGCAATCCCGGCAACTTGTATAGAATGAACTTTACCTTTGGAGGCTGGAATACGCAGGCAAATGGCGGTGGTACAACGTACCGAGCGGGAGACACCTTCGCCTATCCGCCGGTAAATAGCTCCCAGCCCATACCGGTTTTATTTGCCTTGTGGGAAAATCACCCGACCTACTATACGATTCAATATGCAAAAGGAGCTTCCGTTAGCGGAACTGTACCAACAGACAGCACTCAATATCAGAGCGGAAGTAGCGTTACGGCTAAAAATGCAAGCTTAACCTTGACCGGAAATTACTTTATCGGCTGGAATACAGCCGCAAATGGCAGTGGCCAAACTTACCTTCCGGGTGATGTCGTTACCATGACACCAAATCTAACATTGTATGCGTATTTTTCACCATCGAAGCGGTATTATGTAAACTACAGTGGGATAGGAAGCAAAAGCGGCGCACCACCGAATGATGCGAAACGATATTTGGGAGGGTATTCCCAAGGGGCTACGGCTACCGCATCACATATTGGTGCTTTAGTAGCTGAATCAAATTATTATTTTGCAGGCTGGAATACGGCAGCCGATGGTAGCGGTACCACGTATGGGGGAGGAGATACCTTTACAATTGGTGCTTCCGATATTACGCTTTATCCGATATGGAAAGCATATCCGCATTTGCGCACTGTAACCTACCTTGCAAATGGTGGAACAGGCGGAGCTCCCCCAATGGATAGCAGTACCTATCTACCCGGTGCGCTCGTCACGCTTAGGAGCAATAGCGAAGGTTTAGAAAAGTCAGATGCATCTTTCTGTGGTTGGTGGATTAACGGTGCTCTGTATAAGCCGGGCGGCTCCTATTCCATGGGAGATAAGCATATCATTGCATTTGCCTCATGGGCAACTCGAATTTCGCAAGATTTAAAACCTTCTATTTGTTATAAGGGCAATGGAAATACCGGAGGCACAGTACCTACCGATGAGGATGCGTATCAGGAATACTTTTACCGAATTACCTTGCCAAGCAACACCGGAAATCTTACAAAAAACGGATATTTATTTAGTGGTTGGACCGATGGCATCTTCACATACTGGCCGGGCGAACAGATTACAACGGCACAAAACATCAATCAGATTACATTTTATGCAGTGTGGGTTCCTGCCAAGCACATCGTTTATGATAGCAACGGCAGCAGTGGAGGAAGTGTTCCGGTAGATGCGAGCGGGTATAGAGAGGGAAGTTTCGCTACAGTTTCTGCAAACACGGGCAATCTTGAAAAAGAGGGATATATCTTTGGCGGCTGGTGGATCAATGCCCAGCTGTATCGGCCTGGCCAATCGGTTGTTATTGGACATGCGGATACGAAGGCCACTGCCGTATGGATATTAAAGCCGGTTTTAGAAACAAGCTCACAAATATCCATATCAACACCATTGTTTTATAAAAATAATGTTCTTGTGGAAGCAGCGCAGACAGGAAGCATTCGATGCAAGTTTACAATTACAAATCTTTCGAATTGGGAGGTTTGCCCAGCCATCAGCATTGCTGCTTACAAGGATGGAAAATTAGTAAAACTGCTAGTGCTCAGTCCGGATAGTATTACGGTCGGAGAGGGTGCAAGTCGTGATTGTGAAATAGATATTGACATACCGACGGATTGCAAATATATAAAGCTCTTTGCATTTGATAGTATGGGTGAGCTTACGCCGGTGATAACACCTGCAAAAATAAAAGTTCAATAGGTGGCACAAATACTTTTATGTTGCGGAATAAACAAAGCAAATTAATGAATGCAAAAAGAAAATGGCTTACCACAAGAGTGTGGTAAGCCATTGTTTTCCAATATTACATGATGTTATATTTCGCCTTCTTATGGCACAAGCTTTTTAATGGAATGGTTTCCGGTATCGGAAATATACACGGTGCCATTTGCATCCACTGCAATGCCCTTTGGAGTGCTCAGCCTTGCGGCAGTAGCCGTTCCGCCATTTCCGCTGTTGCCTGCATAACCATCTCCTGCAATGGTAAAAACAATACCAGTAGAGTGCATGACCTTTCTAATCTTATGATTTTGCGAGTCTGCAATGTATAGGTTGCCATCCATATCGACTGCGATATCTTGTGGAAAGAATAAGGAGGCCTGCGTGGCTAACAAATTGTCGCCCACGCCTTCTAGCGTTGCACTATTTGTAGGTAATTTGTCACTGCCGGCAACGGTGGTGATGATGCCAGTGGACAGATTAATTTTTCTTATTCTGTGATTAAAGGTATCGGCCACATAAAGATTACCCTGGACATCAAGAGCCAAACCCATGGGCTTGTAGAGGGTTGCGGCAGATGCGGCCCCACCGTCTCCCGAAAAGCCGCTGATGCCGGGGGAGCCGGCAATATTGCTAATCGCAC
>CAZQDP010000058.1:0-17284 GCA_964592375.1 uncultured Eubacteriales bacterium
TGCTTTTCCCGGATTTTGTCAGGTGCTGGGGAGCATTATTTCCGAATGCAAGCATTATCGGGTTACGCCTCAAAAGCTAAGAAGCGCCGCGAGCGCGCTGCCGGAAGGGAGCATGCTTGCTCTGAAGGCCGACAATTTGGCCACACTTTATGAAAGCTATGAGAAGGCTATTGCAGAAACCTTTGCCGATCCGGATGATTTTCTCACGATCCTTGCAGGGCTCATCCGTAGTAGCAATCGTTTTTTTGGCGAGGCTACCTTTATTTTTGATGAGTTTTCGGGCTTTACACCACAAGAATTTCAAGTGATAGAGGCACTGATGGAGCAGAAGGCAAATATGGTTTTTGCTTTTTGTACGGATAACTGCCTTGAGGCGATGGATAGCTCGGAGCTCTTCTATATCCCAAAGCGCACCATGCAGCTACTCAGGCAAAGAGCAGAGCTAGAGGGGATAGCTACTGATGAAATTCACCTTGGAGAGCTGAAAAAATTTGAAAATAGTCCTGCACTTTTGCATATTGAAAAGTGCCTGTGCGAGGGAATAAATCACCCCTATTTAGGGCCCATATCCCATGTAAGCATCACAGCATGTGATCAGCTGCAAACGGAAATACATCATGTGGCCTGCAAGATTATAGCGCTTGTGCGAGATGGCTCTCTTCGGTATCGGGACATTGCCATTACAACGAGAGAACCTGCTCGGTATGGGCCCATCATGCAGCAGATTTTTGCCAAATATGATATTCCGCTGTTTATGGATAATAAGTCGAGTGCGGCCATGCAACCTGCGGCGGCGGCTATGCTTGCCGCGATGGATATTCTTCTTCGAAATTGGAGCTATGAAAGTGTATTTACCTATGTAAAGTCAGGCTTTGCACCGATTGAAAATGAGGAGGCAGATCTGATTGAAAACCATGTGCTTGCCGCGGGCATTTCCGGCTCCGTATGGTGCACGGGAGAGTTTACTTATATTCCGTTTGATATTTCCAAAGAGAGCACTGAGGCATATCTTACAAAAATCAACGATATCCGCAAAAAAATTGCAACGCCGCTTAGCATATTATTTGAAGCGCTGAAAAAGGCGGAAAATGGAGAGCAGATGTGTAGGGCGCTGTATGATTTTTTAATCAAGACGGGGGTTGATACCAAAATCGACCAGCTATCCTCCGAAATGGAACAGACAGATAGCCAAGGGGCCGCACGATTGCAGCAGGTATGGGATATTCTCATGAGCACCTTAGAGGCGGCAGTTTCGGTGGCGGGGAGAAAAAAAATAACGCCAAAGCAGCTGAGAGGACTTTTAAAAACCGGCATTTCCTCTTTTGAAATTGGCACCATTCCTGTCAGCGTGGATGCGGTCAGTGTAGGCAGTGTGGAGCGTTCAAGGAGCGGCAAGGTGGCGGCACTGTTTCTCATTGGGGTTTGTGACGGTGCATTTCCATGCGTTGCAAAGAATGAAGGACTGCTCAGCGACAGCGATAGAAACACACTAAAAAGCCTCGAAATAGCGCTGGCACCAGATACGAGAGGGCAAGCTTTTGCAGAACAATATATGATTTATCAAGCCATTACAACGCCCACGGATCAGCTATATTTATCCTATAGTGCGACCGGCCCCGGCGGGGAAGCATTGGGACCATCCATCTACATATATAAAATAAAGAAAATGCTGCCACAGCTTCAGGTGCAGGATTTGGTCATGCCGCAAAGCCACCATGGTATGGATTTTGTAGCATCACCCAAGGCGGCAATGGAGCGTACGATTGCGGCCATTGGCGGCGCGGCCAGCGGCGAAGTGTTGCAGGATATCTATCAAGAAACGGATAAATGGTTTTTGGATAGCCCAAGATGGAATAAGCCATATCAAAACATCAAAAAACTCATTTCCTATCAGCCCTCCGCTGCCCCGCTTTCAGAAGAGACAAAAAAACAAATCTATCCGCAGGATACGATTTATACAAGCGTATCGCAAATTGAAACCTTTCGGAAATGTCCCTTTGCGTACTATGCAAAATACCATCTGCATGCACGGCCTCGCAAAAAAGCCGCGCTTGCGGCGGATGGCATTGGGCTTTTTATGCACAAAATTGTGGAATGTGTGTCCCTTTGCGTTTCGGATTATCCGGGAGGCTGGGCGAATACCACAAAGGAAGAAATCTTGGCCATTGCATCAAAGGAAGCGGATCGGCTCATTGAGCAGGCTCAGCAGGCATTTTATACACCGCTTGCCAGCAGAAACTTTCGTTTTGCACAGCTTAAAACCGCCGCCATGCATTCTGTGGCAATGCTTTGGAGCCATTTGAAGCGCAGTGAGTTTATTCCCATGGGGTATGAAATTACGTTTAAGGAGGGTGGAAAATATACTCCGGTAACCATAGACATGGGTGAGGGCAAAAAAATGAAGCTACAAGGCGTTATTGACCGTGCAGATACGTTGGAAATGCCGGATGGAAGCGCTTTCATTCGGGTGATTGATTATAAAACGGGGAATAAAAGCTTTCACATGTCGGATGTTTATCATGGATTTGATATGCAACTGTGCATTTATATGGACAAGCTATGTGAGCAGATGGGCGCAGAACCTGCCGGAATGCTATATTTTCGGCTCTATGATCCTGCGGCCAGCCTTCCGCCGGATAGTTCGGAGGATCTTATTTCTGCCACCTTGCAAAAAGAATATAAAATGAGAGGACTCGTGCTTGCAGATAGAAAAGTGACGGAAAAAATGGATACGGCCATTGGTGAATCCGGAAAGTCGGATATTATCCCCACTGCCCCTTCCTCCATGGCAGGATATGAACAGATGAAAGCCATGCGCAGGCACATCAAGAAGCTTGCCACAACCCTCTGCCGCGAGATTATGGCAGGGAAAACGGATATTTCACCTACAAAATATAGAAGCACCACCGCTTGTGATTATTGCGATTATAGCGATATGTGCCATTTTGATGTAACCTGCGGCTGCAAATACCGCACGTTGCCCATTTTAAAGCCGCAGGATGCTTGGGATGAAATCATAACGCAAGGGTTGCCAAAGAAAGAGGTGAAAAGCACATGATGATACAAAATGGATTGGTACTGGATGGCACGTTTACCTTTCGAAAGCTTGATTTGGTCATAAATGAAACCATTGAAAGCATCTATCCTTCGGAAAATGCACCGCGGCATTTAGAAAAGGAGGTCATTGATGCACGGGGCCTTTTGGTGCTCCCGGGGCTTTTTGATATTCATACCCATGGCGCCGTTGGTGTGGATGCCATGGATGGAAATCATTTTGAAACCTGGCGAAAATTTATGAATCAAAATGGGATTATCAACTTCCTGCCGACCACTATCAGTGCTCCAAAGGAGGAGATTGCAGTTGCACTCACATACCTTGGGCAGCAGGAAATAGAGGGTATCCATTTGGAGGGTCCATTTCTTTGCAAGAACAAAAAAGGTGCGCACCATCCGGATTATATCAGCATCCCCAGCTACGAGGAATTTCGCTATCAAAACGAAAAGTCGGGCGGGCGCATTCGAGTCGTTACCATCGCACCGGATATAGAGGGCGCGCTTGATTTCATCCAAAATGCAATTGCAGATGGCGTTAGAATTTCGCTGGGACACACAGCGAGTGATGCACAGCTTGCGAGGAAGGTCTTTGACATGGGGGCAAGGCAGGTGACCCATATTCTGAATGCAATGGATCAAATTGGCCACCGCGAGCCATCCTTAGCAGGTGCTGCACTGGATGATGAACGGGTGTTCTGCGAGGTGATTGCAGACGGCATTCATCTAGATGCCATTACCGTTCGTCTGCTGTATAAAATGCTGGGGGAGGATCGGATGGTGCTCATTAGCGATGCCATATCGGCCACGGGGATGCAGGATGGAAGTTACCTGCTGGGCGGCCTTGAGGTTGAGGTAAAAGATAGAGTGGCACGCACAAAAAAAGATGGTAGCATTGCAGGGAGCACATTCCATTTGCGGGACATGGTGCGCTCCGTCATCCGCATGGGTCTGCCCATGGAAAAAGCCATCAAAATGGCATCCCTCACGCCGGCAAGGGCAATCGGATGCGATAAGATGACAGGCAGCATTGAAGTATCAAAACAGGCGGATATTTTCATAGCAAACGAAAACCTTGATGTTGTGTATGCCATAAAAAAAGGGGAAATATGCTATAGGGCGAGTAAATAAGGAATGCCGGTGGTATGTTTTGATTTGCCCGCCATAGCCTTGTAAAGTACTTTTACTGTATCGGTATTTGTGGTTGCCAAATATGCGGCACTGCATTTTTTGTAAGCTTGCAATATTGAATGTTTTTGTTGCTTTTTAGTTTCATTCATTATTTGTGGGTAGAACTATTTCAGCTTGGCATTCTACTAAGTTAATTCAATTATAGGTCTATCTTTGCAAAATAAATTCCATGTTTCATTAATCTTTATATAAGTTTCTTTTGTTTCTTTATCTATTATGCTTTGAACATATTGGAGTTGTTCTACCTTATAATCTACCAAAATATATTTTAATGTTTTTACAGTGTATTTAGCCGTTGAAATCCAAGAAATGTAATTTATTGCAAAAGGATTATTAGTAACAATAACTTTCCCCACATTTTCTGCGCACAGAATTGAATTTGCTACAAATAGCATTATATCATTTTTATGTTTATTTTTTAAATAACTTTCTGAAAATGTATTTCTAAGAACAGAATATAGTCTAATAACGATTTCTATTATTAAAACAGGTATGCTCATGCCAAAAAAATGATTAAAATTATATCCGTCATAATACATTTTTTTGACAAGATCACCGATGGTATATATTTTTTCGTTGTAAGAAACACTTCCTACTTGAATCATTTGAATTAAGGGCATTAAAGGTGCAGGTAAAGACAGCTTCATGCCCGTCTTGCTTGTTGCGTTTATATCCGAGAGCAAATGGCCAAATTCTGTCACTACGGCCTTGATAAATTCCATTAATTCTGCTCCGCTAACGGATTGAACAATTAATCTACCATTTCCGTCAATTGCAGTTAACTCACCTTTCATTAAGTCTTTAATGCCAAAAATAAAGCCCAATAGTGGATCATGCCCTAATGATTGAAATCTATGAGTTTTTGGATTTAACCCCAGCACTTCCTGAGAGATTTTACTTGTATTTGTAGAAATATCAAATGGGACTTTGTACTTTTTCTCTAGCATGGCAACTTTATCAGATGGTAACATGTAATCCCACAACTTCTCAACTCCCGATTTAAATGTTCCTGTTGAAACATTACCTGTTTTATTTACCTTTGTAACAAAAAAATAATCAAGCAAGGCTGCTATCGTTCCGGTGATTCCTGCTACTGCATAATCCCATTTATCCAATTTATTTAAATCGCAGAATTCTTTCCTTAATGCCACAATATGTTTGATATTTTCATTAATTTCTTGTGGCGAAAAAATATCTTCGAGAATAACTAAATTAGAGTTTTCTTGGTCAGTATGCTCAACTATTTCTTCCCAGTTTTTAATTATTATTGGTTCGTTTGTTTTACATTTATTTGAATTCGAATTTTGTTTGGGTAGTTCATAATTCAGTTCTTTAAGCAATGCTTCTGATTCCGTTATTCTATTATCAACAGTAGTTAACTTGGATGCAGTACTTTTATGTATATCGTCCAAATTATTATGTTGTTTTTTTAGGACTTTGTTAATTTCAAGCTCCTCTTTCGAATAAAAAAACTTACTTTTCATTTATGCAACTCCCAGATCAGCTTTTAAATCTCTTATAGCTGTTTGAAGAAGAATATTTAAAGAAGATAAATATTCAATTCGATCATTTGCAAGTTCATCTTTTCTATTAAGCTCATTAATAATTGCATCGTGTTTTATCAATGCTTCTTTGTAAAGGCGATCCTTTTCTTGTTTAAGTTGTTTTGCTTTAAGAAGGGCGGCTACACCAACACCCGTTCCAGCTAAAATCGCCACAGGTGCCGCTAAAACTAATACCCCAACTGCTGCTCCACCACCAACAATACCGCCTGCGGCAGCTAAACCTCCCAATATTCCCGCTCCACTCAATGTGAAAGTCGTAGCCGCCGTTGTACCTAAAGCCCAAAGCGCAGTAAACGAAATTGCACCACCTGTTATACCGCCTACCGCCCCAAGAAGAACTTCTGGAATAGTGCTTTTTGAAATTGTCCTATCCTGGTCGTTTATAGCCTCAGTAGCTTCATTTATAACTTTTACAATTGGTTTTAGCGCATTCAATGATTTAAAATTCAATTGACTTTTCAATATTATTATGCCTCCTTATTTTTTATCTTTACTTTCATATTTAAATAATAACTAGAAATTCTAACGCAATAAATGCGATTTGATTATTATCGGATGATGTTCATTGTATAAATTTTTGTTAAAATGATAAAAAATCACTCGCCAATTTTATTAAAAGCATCTTCCATACTTTTAGCAACTTCTTGAAGTCCGCCAAGTATGGCATTGATTAACGTTTCATCAGAAACGACTTTCCAAGCATTGTCAACCTTTTGAACTTTAATGTCTACTGTATTTGTAATCATGGCAACATTCGGATTATTAACTATTTCTGTAAATTTATTTTCCATTGCTTTTTGCATTTCTTCATCACTTACTTTGTCTGTGGAAAATGCATTAGAAAATGCAATTTTCATAGCCTCTTGAATATACTCACTGAAAATTGGTTTCATATCTATGGCAGTGATTTCGGTTTTGACTATAACATTATTGCTGTCAATTCTTTGGGACGAAACAATTTTATTCTGTAACTTATTAAACAGCAATTTCATAAACACTTCTTGATTTTTGGTAAACTTATTGTCACTCACACTCATGTTATCAAATTGTTCTACATTAACATACTGCTTGGCAGCTTCCAAATTTAGGCTTCTGAAAGCTTCAAACATACCATTGACAGATTTTTGTGCTTTTTCAATTTCGTTGCATCCAACAAGTAAAGACATAACAAGTATTACACTTACAATCACTGATACAACTTTTACATTTATTTTCATTTTCAAAACCCCACTCTAATTTATTTCAAACACAAAATCCTCGATTTTTTCTTGGTAGTTATCTGAATATGCATTTAAAAATATCTTGAATGGAGATTGCACTAATGGAGGGAATACAATTATTCCTTCAGTCGTTGACCCCACAATTAAATCCGTTTGTACTTTAGGATAATTTGCATTCCAATTGGTTTGCTCCTCATATTGTTTGCCATTTTGAGTGATTTTTGAATTAAAACTATATAAGTTAAATTTCGCGCTACCTTTGTTTTCAACCTTTACAAAAACACGAGTTTCCTTTTGAGCAAATTCAACTTTTTGCAGTGTAACATTGTATCCAAATTGCGTTTGCGTTTGATTTAGTTCTTTTTGAAAAATGGTAGGCATTACTGCCTCTTGATATGTAATAACAGAATACTCTCTTGCTTTTACAGTTGGAGCACTAACATCAGAGCCGAAAGCATTTTTACCTTTAAATACGTCACCGACAATTCCTATAATTTTTACGTAATCATCAGCTTTTACCTTAAAGTTGTCGTCAACCACATAAATGATGGTGTTGTTATTGGACTTTTCGGTATCAGCCCACATTTGAAAAGATACTGCACCATCTACATATTCAGGTGAGTTAAATACTTTGCCGACAATTTCAACGCACCGCCCTTTGAAGTTTTCCGTAGATGTATAAAGGGTTTTGATTTCATCACCTTTCAAAGGGACTATTTTGTCATCTTTATATGTTCCTATTTCTAATTGACCACTTTTCCATGTTGTCTTACCTTCACCCTCAAAATGACCGTTTGTAAATTCACCTTCATAAGTCCAGCTACCACCTTTTGCATTGGTGGTTGTAAATTTACCCTTTCCATCAGGTACGCCGTTTACCATTTTTCCGGAATATGTGCCTGTTCTTTCACCATATGCCAAGTTCAGTGTGATTTTCTTACTGCACCCACTTGTTATAAGGCAAATTACAGTGAGAACACATAAGATTGTTAATGCTTTTTTCATTTACTACAACTCCTTCTATAATTTATTCTTAGATAGCAACCTTGTCTCCACTTATCATTTTTGCAATATTATAAAAAACGCTTTATGCGAAACTATCTCATTAACTAAATTCATTTCTTTTTCCCCTCATATTGTCTGGTAGCTTCACATGCTAAATCATATAGCTTATCTATTACCCATTCGGGTGATAGTATTTTTGCATGACTACCAAAGCTTATAACCCAAGATAAAAAGTGTGGACTGACAGCAACTTTCATCCGTGCTATAAAATGCTGATCATCTGCTTTCGTGATAGGTACATCACTCCCAAACCGATCAATTATTGCACCAACCAAAAAGTTTTTAAATTGCACGGAAACTTCTGTTTCCTCGCCGCGGAACATAGAAAACATTGTTTTTGCATATTTTGCAAGGTCAAATTCCTGCTGTGGCATTACTCGAGTTGCATCTACAATTTCGATATTCGACATTTTGTCAACCCGATAATGTGTAAAATCGCCATATTTTTCTTTATATGCAATGAGATAGTAGTTCTCGTCATCCCAAGTTAAAGAAATGGGGGTTTCAATGTATTGATCACCATTTTTTCTATACTGCTTTTTTTTATCAACGGTCCACTCAAAATACTGAAAGCTAATCTGCTTATTTTGTGCAATTGCCTCATGAATGGCATCTACATTATAATAAATACTTTCGTTCATTGTTTTAACACGATTGCTTACAAACACTTGCCTTTGCAGTTTTCTCGCATGATTATGGCTCGTTAGATTTCCAATTTTATGTATTAGTTCCAAGCTCTTTTTATGAGTAATAAACTTTGATGATTGAACACTATCTACGAGCAATTTCAGTTCCGGTAGTTCAAAATCTCTTGATGCTACAAAATAATCATGTGTTTTACTCTTCTGGCAAACAATATCAATGCCAAACAGTTTCAAATATTCAAGGTCATCATATATACTTTTGCGCTCGGCAGAAATGCCTTTACCTGCAAGCTCTGCTATCATTTGTGGCACGGTAATCGTATGCTCCTCGTCAGTTTTATCAAGGAGTATTTTCATGAGACATAAAAGCTTCAATTTTTGATGAGAAAATTTTGGCATCCAAAATCACCCCTATAATGCATCAGCCCATTTTGCTAAATTAACCCATAAACCCGATAGGGAATTTTATGTCGTTGGTCTTTTTATCGGGTGCATTGGTATGTGCATCTGCTTTTTGATTTAGTATTTCGTCCGTTTTGGTTTGCTCTTGGTTTTCGACCTTCTCATGCGGTACGACTACGGCAATAACGCTGCTATGAGTAATAAACAACACTTCTGCATAGGCATACTCATCAATCTTATCGTATATTCGGCCAGCGCTCATTGTTCCGTCATACACAGTATTTGCACTGTTTGCTACATAACCAATGGTATCAATATGTGGTAAAGTGACTCTTATTGCCTCATCGTCATATCCGTTATCCGGTTCCTTTTGAATAATGACTAATTTGCCTACCTTAAACGGCTTTTTTCCATAATAGTGATGAAGTCCGGTGATGGTTATAAACATCATTCTCGCCCCCTTATGACATGATAATATCATAAAAGGTGGGAGATAATACGGACAGTAACATATTATTGCGAATTGCAAGCAAAAATGATTATACCATAATTATACTTTCATTGCAACAAAAAGCCGCATAAAATTCTAAAATTTTACACGGCTTTTCTACTTTATATTGTGATGTATGCTACTGCCCCGAACGTAAATTCATGTAGAGATATTGACATAGTATATCAGTAGCAACATTAAATTCTTCAAGAAGTGCCTTACTGCAGCCCGTTGTCTTAAAACAACCTTTCTTTTGTGTTTGCCCTATCTTCCTATGATTTTTCAACCATCATATTAATCTCTTTTCATAACAGTAATGCTCATCTTTAATCCTTGACTATCCATAGGTGGATTATCGGGAAAAGTCTTAAAACCATTTAAAATACCAAACAATCCGGTCACAGCCAAAACACTTGCATCAATAATATCATCTATTACAACATCTTTTTTTGTAAATCTAAATTCACTTAACATCATTTGAATATTAAAAAATTCTTTCAAAATATTTATCCTTTCCAATTCACCTTCAAGAGATTTTTTATTATTTTTGCAGGGACTACCCATAATTTCTGCAAAGCAAACTTCCGGGTGTGATTCATACAAGCTGTTCACAAGATACTTGTGTTCCAATATAAATTGCTCGACTTCCTTTATTTTAGGAATAATGGCATGGCTTTGTTTGGATAGTCCTTTACCGGTAAGCATTCTATTTACTTTTGTTGCTTCTTCATAAGAATTTGTATAAATACTTTTTCTTGCAGGGGCAGGGAAAACACTGGAACCTCTATTTGGTTGTAGTAATCTTCTAATTAACTTATCGCAAGCTCTTTCATCGGACCCGCGTTCTTTTAAACCAATTGGCATATCAACAATATAAACATCTGCTTGTATGTTTAAAATTTCATCAATGTTTTTTATTAGTTTCACACTATAATCGCATGAATTGTTGATTGTAACAACCACCCAGCCATATTTACATCCATCAATTCCGACTGCTGTATAAACCTTATCATTATTTGTTAATTTGCGTAATATCATTATAAAATCAGCCTCAATTTCTTCCATGTTCCTAAAATTAAAATCAAATTCAGCACATCTTATAGGTTCATTATACCACATTGGTGTATGATGTAATGTTTTAAACTCGAACCATAAAACCGTATCATCAACATCTGAAATTTGTCTTAATTCATCAACATTCAAATCATTTATTCCAAATCTTTCATATACTTTTTTCTGAATATTCTCTTCGATTTCTAAATATTGTGGTAGATATTGCTTAACAGGTCTTGCGATGTCAGAAATATAAGCCTCACTACCATCATGAAGCAAGCAGGCCAGTTGTACTTTCTGGGTATAGCCTCTTGCTTTTGCCTCCTTAAAGCAATTTATGGAATGCTGAGCAATAGAATAAAAATACTTGAAGTGTCCATTGGCCCTGCAAGTAAGTGACAGTGCGTGCGCGATATCCTTGGCATGTATGTCACAAATATCCGGATCAATAATACAAAAGTCTATTCCTGTATAGGTCGTGATGCAATTCTCTTTTTTCATTCCTATTTCCTCCTGTTAGCTATAATCATTATTTCGTCCATACCATTCTCATATGCTTTTACACTGATGTGTATTTGTATGATAGCATTGTATCACACAAGGTGGGATATAAAACGGACAGTATATAATTTGCACGCATTTTTATAATAATCATACCATAACGAAAAAATCATTGCAACAAAAAGCCGCATAAAATTCTAAAATTTTACACGGCTTTTCTACTTTATGTTGGGATGTATGCTACAGTCCCATGTTTATTAAATTAATGTTGATGCTTATAAGCTTGTAAGCTTTTTATAATAGGCAATTCTATCGATGGCATCCTGTGCCGATCTATCGAGTAGGCCTTCTGCTACATCGGGGAACTGCTTGAGCAGGGAGGAATAACGAACCTCGCCGCGAAGGAATTCCTTAATGTCGCTCGTGGGCTCTTTCGAATCTAAGGTGAAGGGGTTTTTACCTTCAAGCGTAAGATTGGGGTTGTATCTGTATAATGGCCAGTAACCGCTTTCTACCGCAAGCTTTGATTCTGCCTGTGCCTTACCCATGCCCTTGGCAATACCATGATTGATACATGGTGAATATGCAATGACAATGGAAGGGCCTTTGTAGCTTTCTGCTTCATGCATCGCCTTCATCAGTTGGTTGATATTTGCGCCCATAGCAACGCTTGCGACGTATACATAGCCATAAGACATTGCAATGAGGCCCAAATCTTTTTTCTTTACTCTCTTGCCGGCGGCTGCAAATTTTGCAATCGCTCCGGTAGGAGTGGATTTAGAGGACTGACCGCCTGTATTGGAATATACTTCAGTATCCAGTACCAAAATGTTTACATCCTCGCCGCTTGCGATAACATGGTCCAGTCCGCCGTAGCCAATATCATAGGCCCAGCCGTCTCCACCGATAATCCAAATGGATTTTTTGGTGAGCATATCCGCAGCGGTAGCGATTTCTTCAAGAAGCGCCTTGCTACTATCTGTTGCTTTTGCTATCGCACCGGGCAGAAGTGCTTTGATTTTGATAGAAGCAGCCTTTGAAGCATCGCCTTCATCTTTATTATCAAGCCAAGCGGAAAGTGCAGCTGCCATTTCGGCATCCGAGGCATTTTCCAAATACTTCTTTGCGATATCGACAAGCTTTTCTCTTCTTTGGGAGACTGCAAGGTTATAACCAAAACCAAACTCTGCATTGTCTTCAAACAAGGAGTTTGCCCAAGTGGGGCCGTGGCCATCCTTATTGATGGTATACGGATTAGTGGGTGAGCTGCCGCCATAGATGGAGGAACAGCCTGTTGCATTGGCAATCATCATTCTGTCGCCAAAGAGCTGGGTTACAAGCTTTACATACGGAGTTTCGCCGCAACCTGCACAAGCGCCGGAGAATTCAAACAGAGGCTTAATAAACTGGCTATCCTTCACGGTTGCTTTGTTTAGCTCAACGCCGGGTTCAGGCAGAGTCTGTGCAAATTCCCAGTTCTTGCTTTCCACTTCTTCCATTTCAGCCAAAGGATGAAGTTCCAGTGCCTTGGTTTTTGCAGGGCATATATCGGCGCAGTTGCCGCAACCGGTGCAATCCAGAGGGCTGAGCTGCATTTTATACTGATAGCCGGCAAATGCTTTGCCAACCGCCGGTTTGGTTACAAAGGTTTCGGGAGTGGCAGTGCCGTCTGCAATGAGGTATGGTCGCATACAAGCATGAGGACACACATAGGAACACTGGTTACACTGAATGCAGTTTTCCGGAATCCACTTCGGTACGTTTACGGCGATGCCGCGTTTTTCATATTTGGTTGTGCCGGAGGGAACCGTTCCATCGGGTGTAAATGCACTGACGGGGAGTTTGTCGCCCTCTTGGGCCAAGATGGGTCTTACCACATCGTCATAGTATTCTGTGGCAGGTACCGATGCAGGAAGTGCACCGGAATTAGCGGAAACCCAGCTTTCCGGATATTTGATTTCCACAAGCTTTGTAAGGCCTGCATCCACAGCGCCATTATTCATGGAAACAATCTTTTCGCCTTTTTTGCCATACGATTTTACAATGGCATCCTTCATATACGATACTGCTTCTTCTTCTGGAATAATATTTGCGAGCTTAAAGAAAGCAGACATCATGATCATGTTAATTCTGCCGCCAAGGCCTAATTCGGAAGCGATTTTTATCGCATCAATGTTATATACCTTCAGCTTCTTTTCCGCAATGGTTCTCTTCATGGCAATCGGCAGTTGCAGCTCTAATTCCTCTACCGTGTTCCATGGGGAGTTGAGCAGGAATATGCCGCCGTCTTTAATGCCTGCAAGCATATCATAACGAGTGACATAGGAAGGATTATGGCAGGCAACAAAATCGGATACCGTCAGCAGATAAGGTGCTTTGATAGGAGTTTTGCCAAAGCGCAGATGCGAAACGGTGATACCGCCGGACTTTTTACTGTCGTACACAAAGTAGCCCTGTGCATACATGTCGGTATGGTCGCCAATGATTTTAATGGAGTTTTTGTTGGCACCTACCGTACCGTCTGCTCCAAGACCGAAGAACTTACAACGAGTAACCCCTTCAGGCGTAGTATCGATTAGGTCTGTTACCGCAAGGGAAGTGAAGGTTACATCGTCTTCTATGCCTACGGTAAAATGGTTTTTCGGTTCTACAAGCGCCAAATTGTCATAAATGGCTTTTACCATGGGAGGTGTGAATTCTTTGGAAGCAAGTCCATATCTGCCACCAACCACCGTGATATCGCGCAGGCCTTTTTCAAGAAGTGCGGAGCATACATCGGTGTAAAGCGGTTCGCCAAGACTGCCGGGTTCTTTTGTTCTGTCTAAAACGGCGATTTTCTTTGTGGTTTTTGGAAGTGCGGCAATGAAATGCTCAATGGAGAATGGTCTGTACAATCTGATTTTGAGTACGCCAACCTTTTCTCCCTTGTTTGTTAAATAATCTACTGTTTCTTCCACTGAATCACAGCCGGAGCCCATCAGGATTATTACCTTATCGGCATCGGGCGCACCGTAGTAATCAAATAAATGATACCTTCTGCCGGTGGCTTCAAATACCTGATCCATTGCAGATTGTACGATTTCGGGAGTCGCGTCGTAGAAGGAATTGCACGCTTCTCTATTTTGGAAGAACACATCGGGATTTTGCGCGGTGCCTCTCTGCTCCGGATGCTCCGGATTCATGCCACGAGCTCTAAATGCGGCAATGGCATTCCAATCCACCATTTCGGCTAATTTTTCGTATGGGATAGATTCGATTTTCTGCACTTCATGAGAGGTTCTGAACCCATCAAAGAAATGAAGGAAAGGAACCCTTGATTTCAAAGTGGATAAATGTGCTACCGCACCTAAGTCCATGACTTCTTGAATGGAAGCAGCTGCGAGCATTGCAAAGCCCGTTTGGCGGCAAGCCATTACGTCGGAATGGTCTCCAAATATGGAAAGCGCATGGGATGCCAAGCATCTTGCACTGACATGAAATACAGTGGGAATGAGCTCACCTGCAA
This sequence comes from uncultured Eubacteriales bacterium, assembly GCA_964592375.1. Classification (GTDB taxonomy): domain Bacteria; phylum Bacillota; class Clostridia; order RUG12999; family RUG12999; genus CAZQDP01. The sequence goes on from CAZQDP010000058.1 coordinate 14,688, forward strand.
TTTTGTACATGTTGGGGATCATCAAAAGAAGACCCTGAGAAGCGGTAAAGGTGGAAGTGAGCGCACCTGCCGCAAGAGAACCGTGGACAGCACCTGCTGCGCCCGCTTCGGACTGCATTTCAGCCATTTTCATCACCTGGCCAAAAATGTTCTTTCTTCCGTATGCAGCCCATTCGTCACAAACTTCCGCCATGGTGGAAGAAGGAGTGATGGGATAAATTGCGCCAACATCACTAAACGCATAAGCAACATACGCGGCGGCGGTATTTCCGTCAACCGTAAGTTTGTTTGTTGATTTTGCCATGAATAAAACCCTCCTATCATTCGTTGCTCCCTTCCTACCAAAAGGCAAAAAGGGAAATTGTATACAATATATATGCTAATTATACATTTATGTAGATAAATAGTCAATAGTACATTTGCATTATTTTTAATATGAAACCATTTGTTTATTGTGCCAATTCACCATTTGAATTTATGCCGAACCACGTCCTCCATTTCATGGCGGCGATCCCTGGTCATCAGTCCGGACACTGCCTCTTTGGGGCAGGTATCTTCAAAAAGCACACGGTATGCGCTTTGCACAATGGGCATTTCAATACCGCATTTTTGTGCAAGACCATAGGCGGCTGCCGTTGCCGGAACACCTTCCACCACCATTTTGACCTCTTCGAGTGCCTCCGAAATCGATTTGCCTTGGCCAATTAAAATACCGGCACGGCGATTACGTGAATGCATACTGGTGCAGGTAACGATGAGGTCGCCAATGCCGCTCAGTCCGAAAAAAGTTTCAAGGTGGGCGCCCATTGCCACTCCCAAACGCGCAAGCTCCGCCATACCGCGGGTCATCAGCGCTGCCTTGGCATTATCACCCATGCCAAGACCATCTGCAATGCCGGCGCAAAGTGCATATACATTTTTAATCGCTCCGCCAAGCTCAACGCCCAGTATATCCGGATTGGTATAGATGCGGAAATAGTCTGTCATAAACGTATCTTGTACAAATTCAGCAGTTTCCAAATGCTTGGAGGCCGCCACATTGGTGGTGGGCAGAAAACGGGCCACCTCCTCCGCATGAGAAGGGCCGGAGAGTGCGCATACCTTCACGCCGCTAATTTCTTGCTCAATGATTTGGGTCATGGTGTCATGCGTTTTGGCATCTAACCCCTTGCTTAAGCTGACAACACTTTGGGTGCCCACATCAATATACCCAGAGAGCTGTGCTGAAACCCCTCGCATTCCCTTTGATGGGGAAGCGATCACAATGAGCCGGGCGCCATCTACGCAAAAACCCATATCACTTGAAAAAGTAATATTTTCGGGCAGAGCAATGCCGGGCAAAAAGCTTTTGTTTTCCCGGTCATGGGCAAGCCGAAGAGATTCCTCAGGAAAATACGACCAAAGCCTTACCGGGAGTCCTTTATTTGCAAGCAGATGGGAAATGGCACTGCCCCAGCCGCCTGAGCCGATGACTGCTATATGATCATTCATATCCATATCGTTCCTTTCAAAGTCACAGTTTACTTGCATATATAGATAAATTATACCATTCATTCAATTTAAATGCAAGAAATATCAAAATAAAAAGTAAAATTGAAACCGAGAAAGGTGGAGTTAGAAAGAGATATGGCGAGAAAAACGGAGTTTGGAAAGTATAAACTAAAATAATTGAAAAAAAGTCTTGACAAAGTGGATGCGATGTAATATAATGCAGTATGCAACTTGAGAAAATGGAGGGAAATTATATGTCTACGTATATGCTCAAAGAAAAGGATATACAAAGAAAATGGTATATCATAGATGCTACAGGCAAGCCTTTGGGGCGCGTTGCAGTAGCAGCTGCCGTTATATTAAGAGGGAAGCACAAGCCTACCTTCACACCACACATGGATTGCGGCGATCATGTGATTGTTTTAAATGCAGAAAAGGCAGTACTTACCGGCAATAAGTTAGAGGATAAGTACTATACTCGCCATACCGGCTGGATTGGCGGCCTCAAGCAGGTACAGTACAAAATATTAATGGAAAAAAGTCCTGAAAAAGCCATGATGATGGCTGTTAAGGGTATGCTTCCTCACAATACTGTGGGTAGAAATTCCATTAAAAGGCTTCGCGTATACAAGGGCGGCGAGCACAATCATCAGTCCCAGCAGCCTGAAGTTTGGTCGCAGGATATTAAATAAGGTAGGAGGAAGAAAAAATGGCAGTAGTTCAGTTTTATGGAACAGGCAGAAGAAAAAAATCAGTTGCTCGTGTAAGACTTATTCCGGGCAAGGGCGATATTACAATAAACGGAAGAGAAATTGACAATTATTTTGGTTTGGAAACACTGAAGCTGATCGTAAAACAGCCTCTGACCCTTACCTCCACTGTGGATAAATTTGATGTGGTATGCAAGGTTGTTGGCGGCGGTTTCACCGGCCAGGCAGGCGCAATTCGTCACGGCGTGGCAAGAGCGCTTTTAAAGGCAGATGAAGAAGGCTTTAGAGGCATGCTGAAAAAAGCAGGTTTCCTCACTCGTGACCCACGTATGAAGGAAAGAAAGAAATATGGTCTCAAAGCTGCAAGACGTGCACCGCAGTTTAGTAAGAGATAAT
>CAZQDP010000059.1:0-15898 GCA_964592375.1 uncultured Eubacteriales bacterium
TTATCATACCAGGAAACCAGCTTTACAAAATTATCATTCAGCGCAATTCCTGCTTTGATATCAAAAATGGAAGTTCTGGAATCGGTAATAAAGTCGCTGGAGACCACTTCATCTTCGGTATAGCCCAGAATGCCTTTCAATTCACCATCCGCAGCTTTTTTAATTGCGGAAACGATTTCGGGATAGCTTGCGCCCTTTTCCAGGCGGCAAGTTAAGTCAACTACGGATACATCAAGCGTGGGAACACGGAATGCCATACCGGTCAATTTGCCCTTCAATTCAGGGATAACAGCGCCAACAGCCTTTGCTGCACCGGTGGAAGAAGGGATAATGTTACCTGCAGCGGCACGTCCGCCTCTCCAGTCTTTTTTGGAAGGACCATCAACCGTTTTCTGAGTAGCTGTGGTTGCATGTACTGTTGTCATCAGACCTTCAACGATACCGAAGTTGTCGTTAATGACTTTTGCAAGAGGAGCTAGGCAGTTGGTTGTGCAAGATGCATTGGATACCACGTTCATATCCTTTTTGTACGCTTTATGATTGACACCCATAACAAACATGGGAGCATCATTAGAAGGAGCAGAAATGATAACCTTTTTAGCGCCACCCTTAAAGTGAGCACTTGCACCGTCAATTGTTGTAAATACGCCAGTGGACTCTACGATGTATTCAGCGCCGCATGAGCTCCATGGAATTTCTTCCGGCTTCATGCTAGCAAAGATGGAAATGGCTTTGCCATCCACAACCAGCTTGCCATCCTTAATTTCAATGCTACCTTTATACTGTCCGTGTATTGTGTCATAACGAAGCATATAAACCATATAATCGAGATCGATAAAAGGGTCATTAATTCCTAAAACCTCAACATTTGGATTTTCAATTGCTGCGCGAAACACCAGACGACCGATACGGCCAAAGCCGTTAATGCCAACTTTTGCAGTCATGTGTAATTACCTCCATATAATATTTTTTCTATACTGTATTATATTTTACATGATTTCATATTGTTATACAATAGCCCATTGATAAAAAAATAACGTAAAATGAGTAAATTTTTTATATAAAATGTTTAAAATACACTATTTTACATGAAAAACTGCAAAATGGAACACCTTAAATATGATATGCATATAATATGCATATATCGGGGGTGAGGGTATGCGATTTTTCAGGCCATACCGATTCTGGTACATCAGTGGTCGCACAGTGGTAGGTCTTATTGCAATCGTTTTCATACTAATATTCATCTGGATACTCAATGTAAGGTTTATTTATTTGGCGAAAGATATCGCACAAAGCCGTGCGCAGTATCTAACTCTCCATGCAATTAATGAAACCATTAAGGAATGCTTTCAAAATGGCGGAGGGTATGAACAGCTCATTGTTATGCAAAAGGACAGTAATGGGTCTATTATGGCTGTCAATACCGATATTACCAAACTCAATAGCCTAAAAAGTATCATTTCCACAGGAGTCACAGAACGAATGAATGATATGGATACGGCACAGATTATGGTGCCCGTATCCAATTTACTGGGTATCAGTGTGTTTTCTGCCGTTGGGCCAAAAATTCAAATGAGAGTGGTGCCCCTGCCGGATGTTCAGATAGATTTTGAAGATCAATTCACCTCAGCCGGCATCAACCAAACCAAACTTGAAATTATGCTAAAGGTGAAGGTCAACTTATCTATCCTCATGCCGGCAATGCGGTCTGGCGCTACGGTGGCAACCACGGTACCGGTGGCGCAGACAATCCTCTTAGGAAATGTACCTTCGCAATATACCAATATTGAAACTAAAGCACCGGGAGGGGAGGAGGCACTAAACTTAGCGAACTAAAAAGCTCGAAAATATTGTCTGTATATGCAACATCACCATGGGAAAGCGCTATGCCGCCCATCTCAATGAGTGCACGATTGCCAGGCAAGTCAACCTTTCCAACAAATAGGGGAGACGCTCTTCGGCGAAGATTATCGGATGCACCGGCCCATGAGCCGCCGGTGCGAAAGCGAGCCCCGGTAACAAGTGAAAAATCACAGCAGCTGTAAATAAAATGGTTGCGCTCCAGTGCCGCCGGAGTTTCAAACGGAGAATATGGAGCGATGTGGCTGATATAAACCACCTGCCCTGCATTCATCGCCTCAGGATACTGCCCCGTGCGGTACTTATTGCTAATGCCGCAGGGAAGAAATATAACCATGCTACCGCCATGATGAAGACAAGTCGATTGAAACTCGCTGTCTACCCCGCGGGCACCGCCGGATACGCCAACGATATTGCCTTTTGCGCAAAGCTCCCCCAAGCGATGACTAAGGGAGATGTCAAAATCCGTTGTCAGTCTTGGGCCGCATACGGCAATGGCTCGCTCCTCGGTCAGAGAAAGCTTGCCATGGTAAAATAGTATCGGGGGCGCATAGTCACCTAATTTGATGCGCAGACGACTGGGATAACAAGGCTCATCAATTAAAACAGTATGTATTCCCGTTTGTGCAAGCAAAGACAAAATGCCTTTTGCTCTATCAGCAGTTGCCATGAGTACTTTAAAACGGTTTAAATCCTTTTGTGGAATTTGGAGTGTTCGCAGCAGCACATTGTCATCCGAGCTGACAAGCTCCGATAAACGGATATTTTTTTTGTGCGCTGTCTGAATTAAAGCATTAACCCATATGGCAGAAAATCCGAATTTTTCAGTTATTTTAGAGTACAGTGCAGAGATGATGCTGTGTGTAAGTGTCATCTAGGTTCCTTCTTTCCTTTCAGTTAAAAACGTATGTTTGCATATATTATACAACAACATTTTTATTTTGTCTACAATAATCATTCATCTTATTCCGACAAAAAATTGCTTTTTGTATATGGTGGCATGAATATGCAAGCAAAAGTGATGAAAAGAAGACTGCATCATCTGTAAAAGGTTTACATTCAGCGGTGCACATCCTAAAAAATAATTAATTCAACGGGGCAATGGTCGCTTCCTAAAATTTGTGGATAAATGTTGGCTTCTTTTATTTGGTCCGCATACCCGTTAGAAACTAAAAAATAATCAATGCGCCAACCGGCGTTATTGGCGCGGGAATTAAACATATAGGACCACCAGGTATAGGCATCCTTCTTTTCAGGATGAAGATAGCGAAAGCTGTCTGTAAACCCTGCATCCAATAGGATAGACATCTTTTCCCTTTCCTCATCTGTAAAGCCGGCGTTTTTGCGATTACTCTTGGGATTTTTAAGGTCAATTTCCTGATGTGCCACATTCAGGTCTCCACACACAATTACCTCTTTTTTTGCTCGCAATGATAGTAAATACGCTCTAAAATCATCCTCCCATTGCATGCGGTATGGAAGTCTTAAAAGCTCTCTTTGGGAATTAGGTGTATATACATTCACTAAATAAAAGGTTTCAAACTCTAGGGTAATAACCCTGCCCTCGTGATCGTGCGCCTCAATGCCAAGATCATACGAAACGGATAGAGGGAGTATTTTTGTAAATATTGCGGTTCCCGAATACCCTTTCTTTTCCGCACTGTTCCAATACTGCATATATCCCGCCAGGTCTATTTCAGCCTGTTCTTGCTGCATTTTTGTTTCCTGCATACAAAAAACATCTGCATCATTGTACTTTAAAAAATCCAAAAAGCCTTTACCAAGGCAAGCGCGAAGTCCATTCACATTCCATGAAACAAGTTTCATTTTTTCATCTCCTAGTGTCGTATTATTCGTTACTTTGCCATGTGTTAAAGCTTACCATTTCCGCAAAAGCTTTTCGAGCCTTCTCGCGTGGCATCTCATGCAGTGGATATCCAACAGATAGTACCAGTCGAATACGCTTATAAAGAGGAACGCCAAGTAGCGCCTTGAGCTTCTTTTCTTCAAAACTTCCCATGATGCAAGTGCCAAGATTCATAGAGGCCGCGGCCAAACATATGGATTGAGCGGCAATGCCAATATCCATTTGTGCAAATGCTTGATCTTTAAACTTACCCCCGAATTTTGAGGAGAGGTTGGCATTTGATTCGACAATAACGATAAAAGCGGGCACACTCCAAACAAATTTATTCAAAGAAAATAGTTTATCCTCCAAAAACGGTGCCATCGCCATCACGCGCTTTTTATCATCCACAATAATAAACCGCCAAGGTTGGCTGTTGCAAGCCGATGGGCTCATCATAGCGGCTTCTACCATTTTGACCAGTGCCTGCCGGTCCACCGGCTTATCTATGTACGCTCTACAGCTTTCTCTTTTGCGAGCAAGTTCTAAGAAATCCATCTTATCACCCTTTTCATTAAAATTGCTATCACCTCAAAGATTACTTCAAAGGCGAAAGCGTAATGGCCACCACTTCAGGTCGATTAAAAAGTCTAGGCACGGAAACAGCGTTGCCAAGTCCCCGGCTTACAATGAACAGTTTGTTTTTTCTGATGTATTTTCCGCCCGAATAGTCCGGTAGCCAATTGCCATGAGGAGAGCGAAGGCCACCTATAAAGGGAAGCCGTACTTGACCTCCATGTAAGTGCCCCGCTAATACAAGATCAAATGGGCTGTCTATCAATGCACCCAGCATATTGGAACGGTGAAAAAGTAAAATGCCATATCCGCTCTGAATGCTTAAGGATAACTTACTGCGTGCTACGATTTTTTCTGCCGCTTCGCTATTCCACACGCCGGGATCTTCGAGTCCATAGAGGGTAATAGTATCACGTTCGCTATGAAGGGTTACCTGTTTATTTTCTAAAAGCACAATTCCTAAGGAAGAGAGCTTCTTTTGGTATTCATCAAAATGGTCTAACCACTTTTCATGATTTCCGGAAATTGCATACACAGGAGCGATGGAAACACACTCGGATAGTAGCGCAAAAGGCTGGGACGTATCCGTAATGCCTTCGTCAATCATATCGCCGGTAAGCACAATGATATTTGGATTTTCTCTCCGGATGGCTTCTGATAGTGAAGGCCCAAAGTCTTTGCAGTGCAAATCAGACAATTGAATTATTTTATATCCACGAAAACTTTCGGGTATTTCACCGCTTACAGTATAATGTGTGATACCAAAAGTGCCATTTTGCCAGGTGATAAAAGGTTTGTGCAGGATAACGGAAAGCAAGAGAATCACAACAACGATGAGTACAAACTTTTTCACAGCATTCGCTCCTTTCATGACCTGCCAAAAGTCTCATTCAAAAAGATAATGCTTTTTAACCGCCTTTTTCACTTCCCATACGCAAGAGAGCCCCTTTGGGAAAACCACATAATCCCCGGCACCAAAGGACACACTTTTTCCACCCGCTAAAACACACACCTCGCCCTCTAAAATGAGGCAGGTTTCTTTGCTACTATAAAACCAATCAAAGGTGGAGGGCTCGCAAGACCATATGGGGCATGCCTTCATCTTTTGTACTTCTTTTTCACTTGGCTTTTGAATGATAATATCCATTGCTATGCTCCTTTTATTGTATTTTTACATAATAGTGTCTGCTTCGGGGGCCATCAAATTCACAAAAGTATATTCCCTGCCATATGCCGAGCACCAGCTTTGCCTCTTCAATAATGAGGCTTGCGCTAGCCCCCATGGCAGAGGCTTTCAAATGCGCCGCAGAATTTCCTTCACTGTGTAAAAACTCCGCTCGATGAGGATATGCCTTGTCCAGTCCCAACAGAATATCCCGACAAACATCCGGATCCGCATTTTCATTGATGGTAATGCCGGCAGTTGTATGAGAGCAGTATACCACACATAGTCCGCTTACAACGCCGCTTTGTGCCAAAGCCTCTTTGACCTTGGAGGTAATATCGTAAAGTCCTTGACGCTGTGTTTGTAATTGAAATTTTAAAAGCATAAAAAACCTTCTTTCTATTAACGCATTTGCTCTAATAGCAGAATGAAAGCCTCTCTAAACTGTTCATTCTGCTGTTTTGTTCGCTTTTTCGGGCCTTTGGTATGACCTCCGCTTCGCCGCAGTTTCTGCCCTAAATGGCGCTCAAAGAGAAGCTTGTCCATATTGCTATCATCATATCTCATGCCATTTTGGTTGAGTGCCGCTGCACCTTTGCCAAGCGCCATAGAGGCAACCCCAAAATCCTGAGAAATGACAATATCGCCCTTTGCGGCTAAATTAATCAGCGCAATGTCTGCACTATCTGCGCCTTTCTCCACGGTAACAACGGTACTGTAATCATCCGCAATGAGATGACTTGTATTGCAAACCATCGTTACCGGCACCCCGAGTTTTTTGCACTCGCAGATAATAATTTCTTTGACAGGGCATGCATCGCTATCGACCAACACCTTCAAATTGGGTCACCTTCTCTGCCACTCAATATTTCCTTGGTGATGGGTGTAATGTTCTTTTTATCTGTGAAATCCACCGGTTTATCGTATAGATTGAGCATCCCTTTTTCATCATCGGTGCGCTTGGCATGAGATTTTATTTTCAGTTTTAAAATCTGCATAAGAAGCTTATCCACAATCGTCAGTTTACCATAATCAAACCCGCCACGAAGCATAAAAAAATGAATTTTCGCTTGCATTTCACCAGAAAAATTCGCACGAATAACCGACTGCACTGCATCTTCCCTCGCAGGAGAGACTGAAACGGCAAATACAATTATTTTTTTATTTGAAATTTGTTTAAAATGAGATTTGATAAGACCAAAACCATGTATGCCGGACGCATACAGCCCGCCTCCATATACAATGGTATCGTACATCGCAAAGCGTGACGGATCAAAATCGTCCGAGCGGAACAAATCCGCTTTTACCGCCTCGCTTATCCACTTCGCATATTTTTCGCTATAGCCAGACTTTGACTTATAAATTACAACTGTTTTCATCTATCTGCTCCATCTTCATAAAAATTTAAATGTTTCATACTGAATGTATTATACCAAAACTTATCTCCAATAACAAGATATAATAACTTTTTCTTGCATCTTATTTTATTTGATAGTATAATAAATGATAAACAGATGGCATACTATTTTGAAGCGAAATGTAACAAAAAAGGATGAAAAATATGAAGATTGTTGTTATAAATGGAAGCCCAAGAAAAAACATCACATATGGGTTTACTCAAATACTAAAAAAGGCAATGAAAGAAGTGGGGGAGGTTGAATTTGTTGATTATTATCTGCCGCAGGACGCTCCTTGCTTTTGCAAAGGCTGTTTTGTATGTTTTTTTAAAGGTGAGATGTGCTGTCCCGATTATCAATATATTCATCCCATTGTATCAGCCATGGAAGCTGCGGACGGGATTGTGATGACTAGCCCAGTGTATGTCATGCAGGTTTCAGGAGGGTTGAAAGCGTTTTTAGACCATCTTGCATATTGCTATTTAAATCACAGACCAAGATTTTTCAAACAAAAGGCTTTTGTTATTGTAACAACAGCGGGAGCTGGCGCCTCAAATGGCGTTCGATATTTAAAGGATAATTTGAGAATGATGGGCTCAAGTAAAGTATACAGCTTCGGCAAGGCCGTACTCGCACAGAATTTTCATGAAATCGCTGCAGGGAGGATGGCTAAATATACAAAAGAGTTGCAAAAAAAAGCCGCCATGTTTTATGAAGACATCAAGCAGGAGAAGCAGTACAAACCTACCTTTGTGCAGATACTGATGTTTCAGGTTGGCAGAATGATGCTAGGCAAATATTTGGAGGACAATCAAGATAAAAAATACTGGATGGAGCAAGGGTTTGATGAAAAAGGAAGAAGGTATTTTCAAAAATTGCCACTTGGGTTTTTAAAGCAATTAGCAAGTATTATGCTGAGCTTTTTTATGAGAAAATCATGACATAAACCTACAAAGAAACCACCCGATTGCGGCCTTTGTCTTTTGCCATGTACAGAGCAAGGTCTGCACGCCCGATAAGATCATCTATTTTTAAATCACTTTGCTCCATCTGTGCGGCGCCAATGCTAACGGTTATTTTAATGGTTTCTTCCTTTTGTGGGATTGTCATATTCTCAATAGCAATACGCATGAGATGTGCACGATCAATCGCTTCGGAAAGCGTAGTGCGCGGAAGCATCAGTATAAATTCTTCGCCCCCATACCTTGCAAAAATTTCATTAGGACAAACATGCTCGCGAATGACCGTGGCAAATGCGGATAGCACGACATCACCCACCAAATGACCATATTTATCATTCACACTTTTAAAATAATCAATATCCAGCATGAGAAGACAAAGTGTGCTGTCGTCTTTTTTACAGGCTTCGAAAATTTGTTCGGACAGAGTGAAAAATTTATTTCTGCTATATACACCGGTAAGCATATCGTAATTGACTGCTCTTTCAAGCGCATCTCTGGCCTCACTAAGCGCTATGGTCATGCCATTAAAAGAATCAGAAAACTCACCTAAAAAATCTACCTTTTGGGAATAATCACCCTGCGAAATCCGCTTGGTCTGCCAGGTCAAATGCCTGAGATTGGCTTGCAGTTCTTTTAAACATGAGGTAAGAAAGCCGCCTTTTTCATATGATTGATTTAACACACCTTTTGAAAGGTCTTCGCAGATGCTACGAAGATTTATTATTTCTCTGCACAGATGCATAAAAGAAGGATTTTCTGCAAAAAGCTCAATTCTGTTTATATCAAACTCTTTTTGATTAATGAGGGCATCAATCAGTGCAAGGAACTCTTCAGTACCCCTTCTACTTTGCGGTTTCATTTTCAGCCTCCTGCGCCTCACGTCTTGCAATAATTTCAAATCGGCACACCCGAAGGCCTGTGCACCAACAGTCTACTTCAGTCGCTATATATCTTTCACCTGTATATTCACTCATCATGCCGGCAAGAAGCCCTTCGTCAAAAACACACACACTACTGCCGGTTGCAGGAAGACCCGAACAGTCTAAATCTTCTTCAACGGTAACAACAAAGCGGCCAACATCTTCATTTGCTTCTTCAATTCGCAAAATACCGACCTTTAACTCTTTCAGTAAATGCTGTAGGCTGTTGATGAAAGTGTAAAGGTCCTTATCATTTGGCAAAACATTACGGCAAAGCTCTCTGCCAGCCAGTTCTCCTGCACCATAAAAAACAGTATCAGTAGCCTGCGTACCGAACATTTTTTCAATCTGACTTCTTAGCGAGTACTGCATCAGACGATATATTTGAATATGGGTATACTCTCCTAAATTAGGCCTGCCCTGTTCTACAGTTTCAATGAGTCCCCAGTGAAACGCATATTTATCGTTCATTGTGCACTCTCCTTTATTCATTCAATTCCCTTATATTGCAAAGGGCCCAAGATATATAGATTATCGCCGTGACTATCCAGTACAACAATCAGAGGAAAGTCTTCCACATCAAGCTTATAAATAGCCTCCGACATCAAATCCTCGTAAGCGATGAGTTCCTTCTTTTTTACGCACCTGGCAATCAAGGCACCGGCGCCGCCAATGGCGGCAAAATACACACAGCCATGTTCTTGTATGGCTTGGCATACCTCTTCACTCCGCTCTCCCTTTCCAATCATGCCAGAAAGGCCAAGCTTCATAAAGGTGGACGCATAGGCATCCATTCTTCCGCTTGTGGTCGGACCGCAAGAACCGATGATTTCACCGGGCTTTGCAGGAGCAGGACCTGCATAATAGATAATCTGCCCTCGCAAATCAAAAGGAAGCGCTCTCCCTTGTTCTATTGCTTGTAGCATTCTTTTGTGCGCCGCATCTCGTGCGGTATAGATGGTGCCGGATAATAGCACGCGATCACCGGCTTTTAAGGTACTTATTTGCTCTTTGGAAAGAGGCGTAGAAATATGTAAAATTTTCAATCACTTCCTATAATTATTAACATTATTATATGATATTCCATGAAAGAAGTCAACATAAAAACTTAAAAATCATAGCGATACCTTTTTCGATATCTACCGGGAGGTTCGCCGGAGGCCTTTTTAAATGCATAGTTAAAATATGATTCATTTTCAAAGCCGGAAAGATGAGAAATTTCACCAACCGTTAAGTCTGAACAGGCAAGTAGCCTTCGCGCCTCCTTCATTTTGCAGGTGAGAATATATTCATTGGGAGTGGTGCCGATTGTTTGTGCAAATACTTTGTGAAAATGACTCGGACTTAAGTTGACAGCCGCCGCCACACTTGCAACATGGATGGGATGCATATAATTTGCATTCATAAAATCAATGGCCTTGCGGATGGGTGCGAAATGAGGTGTTTGACGCATTTTTGTGTTTTCCTCATCACAAAGGTCAAGATGCATTTGATACAGCAGTCGCAGCAGAGAGGACTTCAGTCGCAGATCCGCTACGGCACTTTGCCCAACCCACTCTTCAAGAATGCTTTTAAAGAGAATATCATAAAAAGAAGTGGAAGACAAGGAGAACATAAAAGGAAAAATATTTAAGATGGGATTGTCATAGTTTTGTTGCTGTGGCTGATCTATAAAGTTATAATTAATTGAAGATTTGCCTGTATTTCCTGCTATATCCAGCACAAGCAGATAACAGCTATACGCATGTATTCCTTGCACCCTTTGTCCAGGTCTGCGAAAATTGACATCTCCCTTTTGAACAGGATGAAAGATGCCGTCTTTATATATACCTCCGCCGTCGCTGTAGGTATAGTACTCCAATTCATAATCATAAACATTCCTTGGCAGCATTGTACTGCCGGGCTCAAGATGGCGGCCGTCGAAATAAATGCATTTTAAAATTTTCGGAGCAATATCCTCATTTCGCAATATAACCATATCCATTCATCCTCTCAAAATATATATTATCATAGGATTTCTAAAAAAACAAGAGAATAATGCATTTTATTTTTGCAAAAATGCGTTATAATTTAATAAAATTTCAATAAAAGTGGAGGTTTTTCAATGAGTGAAATGACAGGAGTCGAACGAATTGGCAATATTCTGAAAAGAAAACCGGTTGATCGCATCGGTGTATATGAAACCTTTTGGGGAGATACAAGAAAGCATTATGCAGAGCAGGGGCATTTGCGCACGGATGAAGATCAAATTGAACATTTTGGTCTTGATTTGCGATTGAACAATCCGTTTAATTTAAAAATCGATATTGATTTTGTAGATGAACTGGTTGAGGAAACGGATGAAACCAGGCTGATGAAGGATGGGAACGGCGCTTTTTTAAGAAGGCACAAGCTTCACGATTCAACTCCGGAGCATGTAGACTTTAGCATCAAATGCAGGGAAGATTGGGAAGAGCACAAGGAGCTACTAACCAAGGTGGATGAACGCCGCATCAATTTTGAGGTATATAGATTTGCTAAGGAAAAGGCACAGAAAAACAATGAATTTTTCTGCTGGACGGGTATTAATGTTTTTGAATGTATGCATCCCATATGCGGACATGAAAATATGCTCGTCGGTATGGCTCTTGACCCTGAATGGGTGATTGATATGTGCGAAACCTACACCAATCTTACCATTTCTTTGCAGGAGATTTTGTTTGCTAAAGAAGGCAAGCCAGATGGCATATGGTATTATGAAGATATGGGCTTTAAAGAACGCCCTTTTATGTCACCTGCCATGTATCAAGAAATCGTGATGCCGTCACATAAAAAATCAATCGGTTTTGCACACGCCAAAGGGCTTGAGGTCATTATGCACTCTTGCGGCTTTGTAGAGCCTTTACTACCATATATGGTGGAAGCCGGCATTGATTGCCTACAGGCCATGGAAGTAAAAGCCGGAATGGATTTGCTCCGTATTTATAAAAATTTTGGCGACAGACTGTCTCTGATGGGAGGCATGGATGTACGAAAGCTGTATTCCAATGATTTGGCACAGGTGGAGGAGGAGTTGATTACCAAAATTCCAACAGTGATGAAGAATTTTGGATATGTTTTGCACAGCGATCACTCCATACCCAATACGGTGGAATATGAAACATTAAAATACTTCATTGAGCGCGGCAAGGAAATCGGTACATATAAATAGATAACTAAATATCCCATGCGCGATAGGGCGGTTCAAGAAATTGAGCCGCTCTTTTTTTGGATATTTTAGGAGGATATGCGACTTGTCCTTTACAAAACTTGTGATATTGATTATAATAAGAGTAGCACACAAGAAGGAGTGTTTTCATTGGGCATCAAAAAAAATGTTTATTTGGTACTCCTATTGACTTTGCTGATACATAGCAGTGCATATGCTGTGGCGGAGCCGAATGGAATTATCTATCAAGAGGACTTTCAAAACGCCTCACAAGGGCCATATGCTGGTGAGCTGAGCCAAGGCAATGATGCTTGCTCGGCGCAAATTGTAGAGCGGACAGATCGTCCGGGGGATAATGCGGTGCTCGTGACCGATGGGAGCGATACCCATACTTATGGCATCAAAATCAATATTCCCTCACTTAACGGCATTTTTACGGTAGAATTTGATTTTTTTCAATATAGCACTGCAAAGTCTGGCACGAATTTTTATATTTATGACGATGGAGTAGGATTTCCGCCCGCGCAATCCGCTCACTTATCACAAAGCGGAGGAGTGAGCGCCATTACTGCAAAAGAAAATAAAACTTCAGACATGAAATTTAGCACGGGGAAATGGGTCAGAATTTCTTCCATTGTCAATCCGAAAGCTGGTACATATTCAGTCTATATCGATGGGCAGAAAGCACTTAGTGATATTGCATTCAGAAACGAAATGGCAACTAAGATGACCAGCATCATCATCACAGGCGCAACAGCTTCACCTCCTTCAATCTTTATGGTGGATAATATTCGCATTTTCACTGAGATAGAAGGAATGGAAAATGAGGCATCTTTGACGCTGGAAGAAAAAATAATGGATGCGGTTGTGCTACTGGTGGATTGTTCTGTGGCTCGCAAGGGAAATGAATATATTGACATAGACCCTGAAAATAAAGACATAAAGCCTTTCATTGTGAATGAGAGAACACTTTTGCCCGTGCGGTTTATTTCTGAAGCCTTCGGTGCCGATGTGTTGTGGGAAGAGAATGCACAGCGTATTACCATTATATTGAAAGATAAAACAGTGGAGATGGTTTTGGGTTCTGACATGATCAAGGTAGGGGATGCATGGCAGAAAATTGATGTTGCCGCCGCCACATACAATGACCGCACCTTTGTACCCTTGCGAGCCATGGCCGAAGCCATTGGCAAGAAGCTGCTTTGGGATGAGAGAGGGCTGATTATCATCAGCGATACGGAGAATATTTTAACAGAGCAAGATGAGGTGCTTAAAGAGTATCTGGTCATGAAGCTTACATCTAAAGCAAAATAATTAAGCTGATAAGAAAAATGGGCATGCAAGGAAGAAAATTCTTTGCATGCCCGTTTTGATTAATCTAATTTAGATAAAAGTTTGTTTGCCCGGGATAAGAATGCAGTCATTTGATCTGCGTTAAGCGGCGTATGCGCAAGTTGTGCAAGATCGTATACATACAGGCACACAAGTTCTGCAAACTCCTTATCATCCGCTCTTTGCGACAGCGCAATGATGGCTTTATTGCTGCTGTTAATAATGAGCGTTTTCTCTTCCGGCATAGGAGGCATAGAGCCTGCAAACATAGCGCTCATTTCCTGCATTCTGCGAGCTTGTTCAGACATCACAAGCAGTGCCGGGATATCCTCATTTTTCAGCGCCTGCACCTCGAATTTCAAATGCTCATCCATAATGACCGTGCCAAATATTTCAGCCACACCCGCAAGCTCCTGAGCGCTTTCGGCCTTGAGATTATCTGAAATATCGGCATCAATTCGCTGAAATTTAAGTCCGGTATCCTTATACTCTAAAAAGCTGATGAAATGATTATCTATCATATGAGGCAGTACCACAGCCTCAATGCCTTCCCTGCGGAACATCGCCACATATTGCGCCTGCTGGCGAGGGTCGGACACATAATAAACCGTCTTATTCTCTCCGGCTTTTTCCTTTAGCTGTTCGATGGTATAAAACGCATCTTCCGTGGTTTTGAAAAGCACAATATTCTTTACTTTATCATAAAAGCCCTCATCTCGTATACAGCCGTATTTTACAAAAGGATTAATATCCTCCCAGTATTTCTTAAAATCATCCGGCGCAGTGTTAAACATACCGGTGAGCTTATCAGCTACCTTTTTAATGATATGAGCAGATACTTTTTTAACATAGCCATCATTTTGCAGGAAACTGCGGGAAACGTTCAGCGGCAAGTCTGGACAGTCAATACAGCCTTTGAGTAGCATAAGATACTCGGGAATAACTTCCTTGATATTATCCGCAACAAACACTTGATTGTTGTACAGCTTGATTTGTCCCTCAATACTTCCAAGTTCATGGCGCAGTTTTGGGAAATACAATATACCTTTGAGATTAAATGGATAATCAACGTTTAAATGGATGTAGAATAAAGGCGGTTCAAAATCCATAAATACCTTTGCATAGAATGCCTTGTATTCCTCATCCGTACAATCGGAAGGACGTTTCAGCCATAGCGGAGAGGGATCATTGATGGGCGTTGGTGCTTCTTTTTCCTCGCCTTCTACCGGAATTTTTTCCGCATCCTCTAAATAAATATTCACCGGCAGAAAGCTGCAGTATTTATTTAAGATTTCACGGATTTTATAGCTTTCAAGAAATTCCTCATTTTCGTCAGACACATGCAGGGTTATTTGTGTTCCTCTTATGGCATAACTGCCGGCATCCATTTCATATTCGGTACCGCCCCCGCAGCTCCAATGCGCGCTTTGTTCGCCGCTTCTGTACGATAAAGTATCTATCTCCACCGTGTCTGCTACCATAAAGGCCGAATAAAAACCCAAACCGAAATGCCCGATAATGGACGTTTCTTTGTTTTCATCCTGATACTTTTCCAAAAACTCCTCTGCACCTGAAAAAGCCATCTGGGTTATATACTTTTCAATTTCCTCGCTGTTCATCCCAATGCCGTTATCTGTAAAAATAAGCTTTTTGCCCGGCTTGTCCACTGTGATTTTTACAAAGAGCTCTTCGTTTTCGGAAATTGAAGCTTCATTTGAGGTAGAGAGCCTTTTCAGTTTGCTAACTGCATCACAACCGTTCGATACCAGCTCACGCACGAAAATATCCTTATCCGAATACAACCACTTCTTGATGATGGGAAACATATTTTCAGTATGTACCCCAATAGTTCCTTTTGCCATTTTAAAATACCCTCCATTTATAATGTGTTTATTGTGAATGCTTTGAATGAATTGCCTTATCCATCACCGGAATGAGTGCAAAAAGCAATATTCCGCCAGCCACAGCGGTGATCACCTGCGGATAATTAAAGGACGCAGATAATAGGGCAAACATTTTCTCGTATTTTGGCGCTTCAACGGCTGGACGAATAAAGGTTTTCAGCACATAGATGACACCGAAATATAAGAAGGCCCATTTCAGTAGAGCACCGGGAATGATTGCATAGTTTTTTAGCGGTTTTTTTAGCAGTGCGTAGGACACTACCAAAATACTGTTGCCAAGAGCAACCACGGGCATGAGCTGAGGAAATGGAATATGCCCTTGCAAAAGTGCAATGAGCGCAGCGGCAAAGCTCACAATTATCCCGCTGGTAATGCCGATGTAATGAGCGGTCAAAAGCAGTGTGAGATTGACTAGTGCACCAACAATATACACCGTGTGAGGACCTTGACCGATGACCAAACGAATATTCTGAAAAACAAGGACAAGTGCTAAAAACATAGCAGTTAAAGTAATTCTTTTTGTAACAGACATTCTTTTTCTTCCTTTCTCCATGGCTCCTACGTTTTGGCGATAACACCATATGAAGCATAAGTTATCCCTTGCGCATTCCACTTTGTAATTTTAGCACATTTCATTTCGTTTTTCAATATGAAATTTACTTTTATGCCAATATTTATGATTAATACGTTTTATGCTAATAAATAATCAACCTTACTTTGTCATCAAAGCAAGGTTGATTATTTAT
>CAZQDP010000060.1:0-15685 GCA_964592375.1 uncultured Eubacteriales bacterium
TTGCCAGGCGGAAAGAAATAAATGTAAACCCGGCTGTCAAAACGTTCTTTTAACCATTTTCTCGTCTTGCTCTTTCAAGCATATATTTCGTTCAAGGGGCTTTTTCCCTCGCCACGCAAATGCATATGCACCATACTGCTCTTTAAAAACTTGATTACTCATTTGCATCAAATCGCTAAGTGAGCATATTCTGTCTTGGTAAAACGCTTGCAAGGGAGTAACCAAAGCATTCTCGTTGTGTGGGCAAACATCTTGACAAATGTCACACCCCCAAATATATCCCGAAGCGGATAAAATATTCATTTGGGTAGGTGAAATCTCTCCCTTTTCCTGAGAGATTGCGGAGCCGCATAAATCCTTTGCAAGTCCATCCTTTGAAAGTGCGCTGCCCGGGCAGCTTTTTTCACAACACAAACAGCCCATGCAGTTTTCGAGCTTTGGCTGAGAGGGGATAAGCACCTGCTCACAAGCAACCATGCCCACAAAAACATATGAGCCATATTTTTCATTAATAAGGCATCTGTTTTTGCCAATGATGCCAAGGCCTGCAAGCGTAGCAATGTACCGCTCCGGATAGTCATTGCTATCGCAGTATGTGCCATGGGTTTGGATGCCGCATCTCTTGGCGAAATCTTCTATCTGCTGAAGATATTGGTGCACAATGCTATGGTAATCCTTGCTACGGGCATATTTTGCAAGGTTCCCTTTTTCGTTCCCCACATAGTATGGAAATAGACAAACAATCATGCTTTTTTCTGCATAGGTTGCAATGCCAGAGTATTCAATTTTAAGTTCCCTGCAATAGTTTTGTATTTTCTTTTCCACCGTCTCGCCCCCGTTACAGCATATTTATATCACATTTTTCATTTCATTTCAACTGTTATAATGTATAATATTTATATAAATATAAAATTTTCTCTTGTCATCTCCATATAAATGTATTATAATAGCATAGATTAAGATTTGTCTTAAAGGATAAAATTAGAAAAATGATGAATGGACTTTATTTTCATAACATCTTCTGATTTTTGAATCTTTTAGACCATATAAGGGGTGTAAAATTGAAATGAACCTTATTTCTTTTAAGGGTGGTATCCATCCCCCCTATCGCAAAGAGTCAACGAAGGATAAACCCATCCTTGCACTGCCTGCTTGCAGTGAACTGATTATTCCCTTGCAGCAGCATTTGGGTGCACCTTGTGATCCGCTGGTGAAAAAAGGCGATACCGTTTTGCTGGGGCAAAAAATCGGAGAGAGCACAGCATTTGTATCTTCACCGGTGCATGCCAGTGTATCCGGCATTGTAAAGGCTGTGGAAAAGCGTCTTCATCCCGGTGGCATGCAGGTTTTAAGTGTTGTAATTGAAAATGATCATGCTGATACCCTCAGCGATGAGATTCGCCCTTATCGCGATATATCGCAAATGAGTAGCGAAGAAATGATTTCTGCGGTTCGCGGTGCCGGCATTGTGGGAATGGGTGGCGCAGGCTTTCCCATTCATGTTAAATTGTCTGTGCCTCAAGGGAAAAAGGTGGAATATGTGATTGTCAACGGTGCGGAATGCGAACCTTATCTTTCCTCCGATCACCGTGCAATGCTTGAATATCCAGATGAGATGATTGATGGCTTACGGGCCATTATGAAGGCGGTGGGAGCCGAGAAGGGCATTGTTGCCATTGAAGACAATAAGCTGGATGCAGAAGCAATTCTGACAAAAAAACTCATTGATGATCCATCCATTGAAGTGGCTGTGATGGAAACAAAGTACCCACAAGGCTCTGAAAAGCACATCATCAAAGCGGTGACAGGCCGAGAAATTCCAGCCGGTAGCCTGCCTATTGATGTAGGATGCCTTGTGAATAATATTGATACTTGTATTGCCGTATCTGCCGCATTAAAGGAAGGCATGCCTATCTATAAGCGGCGTGTTACCTTATCCGGTGGTTGCGTTGCAAATCCAGGGGTCTATGAAGTGCGTATCGGCACGCCGTTTTCCAAGCTGATTGAAAAAGCAGGCGGACTGAGTGAGGAACCGACTAAGGTGATTATGGGTGGACCTATGATGGGTATTTGCCAGTATAGCTTAGATGCCCCAGTGATTAAGACCACCTCCGGTCTACTTTGCCTATCCGCAGCGGAAGCGCATCAGCACCAAGAGGGGCCCTGCCTTCGGTGCGGCAAATGTGTTGGCGTATGTCCCATGAATTTAATGCCTTATTCCATTGCCGCTGCCGGCAGAGCGGATGACCTTGAAAAGGGAGCAAAATATAATGCGGACAGTTGCATTGAATGCGGCTGTTGTAGTTATGTCTGTCCCGCATCCCGAAGGCTGGTGGAAAGCATACGACTTTCCAAGGCGAAGGTGATTGCACTAAAATCGAAGAAATAGAAAGGATGCGTGAAATTCATGAACAATTTGCGAGTCACTTCGTCTCCTCATTTACATAGCGGCGACTCAGTAAGAGGCGTGATGGCAGATGTGGTCATTGCTCTCATTCCTGCTGTACTTGTAGGCGTGTTTTACTTTGGTCTGCCTGCACTTTGGCTGATTTTAACCTCGGTGGCTTCCTGCGTATTATTTGAAGCACTTTGGCAGAAGATGATGGGCAAGCCTATTACAATTGGTGATTTTTCCGCAGTGGTCACAGGGCTGCTGCTTGCATTTAATGTACCCTCCACACTACCGCTTTGGATGATTGTTGTAGGTGCTTTTTTCGCTATGATTATCGTGAAGCAGTTATTTGGGGGTTTGGGTCATAATTTTGTGAATCCGGCTCTGGCTGCTCGTGCGTTTTTAATGGCCTCTTGGGCAGCATCCATGACAAAGTGGGTTACCCCTTCCGTTTTCGGCATGGACGCACGTACCACGGCCACGCCGCTTGCCATGATGAAAACGCATGCATTTAGCAAGCTTCCTTCCCTGTGGGATATGTTTATCGGAAACATTGGGGGCTGTATTGGCGAGACCTCCGCCCTTCTGCTTCTCCTTGGCGGACTGTATTTGATGATCAAAAAGGTCATTCATCCCGCTATTCCATTTTCCTTTATCGGCACCGTAGCTGTTCTTACCTTTTTCCTTGGAGGCGGCACCTCGCCGGAGGAGAGCGCTACGATTATGCTTGCACATATCTTGTCGGGTGGATTGATGCTGGGCGCCTTCTTTATGGCCACCGATTACACCACCTCCCCCACAACCAAATGGGGTGCGTATATTATGGGCATAGGATGTGGCGTGCTCACGGTGATTATTCGCCTGTACGGTGGTTACCCCGAGGGTGTATCCTATTCTATTTTGCTGATGAATATTGCTTCTCCTCTCATTGATAAAGTAACCATTCCACGGGTGTTCGGTATGCCAAAAGCCGGAATAAAACGATAGATAGGAGGTAACTTCCTTGTTTAAAAATGAAATTGTAAAACTAGGGCTTGTTTTGGCAGCCATTTCACTTGCGGTTGCCTTGGTTCTTTCGGGTGCAAATCTACTGACGAAAGACTTGATTAAAAATACAAAAGATCAAAATGTGAAGGATGCCCTTGCAAAAGTTCTGCCTGCCGATGAATATAAGCAGCTAGATATAAAGGCTGCGCCTCTCCCCTCTGAAGTGTTAGAGGCATACACGGCCATGAAGGAAGGAAAGGATATTGGGTATTGCATAAAACTTGCACCTAGGGGTTACGCCGGCCCTATCGTTATGTTGGTGGGCGTTGGCGCAGACGGTGTGGTCAGCGGTGTTACCATTACGGAAATGAAGGAAACGCCCGGTCTTGGCACGCTTGCACAAAATCAAAAGTTTTTATCTCAGTTCCTTGGCGGCTCCGGCACCATGAAGGTAAATAAAGACGGTGGAAAAATTGAATCCATCAGTGGCGCCACCATTACGTCCAGAGCCGTTTCCCGCGGCGTGAGCATTTCGACTGAGACAGCACAAATTCTGCAGGGGGGGAAGCAATAATATGAAATACATCGGTGAGCTGACAAAAGGTATTCTTCGAGAAAATCCGGTATTGGTCATGTTGCTCGGCATGTGCCCAACACTGGCTACCTCCACCTCGCTTGACAATGCAATCGGAATGGGACTTGCCGCTACAGCTGTTCTCATTGGCTCCAATGCTGTTATTTCCATGCTACGAAGCGTTATTCCAAATAAAATTCGCATTGCTTCTTTTGTGGTGGTTATTGCCGGTTTTGTTACGCTGGTGGAAATGCTTTTAAAAGCCTATTTCCCGGCGCTTGACAAATCCCTTGGTGTTTTTATTCCACTGATTGTGGTCAACTGCATTATTTTGGCACGTGCAGAAGCCTTTGCATCAAAAAATAAGGTGTTCCCTTCCATATTGGATGGCGCAGGAATGGGGCTTGGCTTTACGCTTGCACTTGCCATCATTGCTTTTATCCGTGAAATACTTGGCGCCGGATCGCTTGCTGGCATAAAGCTCTTTGGCGATGGCTTTAACGGTGCCATTGTGATGTTACTTCCTCCCGGTGGTTTTTTAACCTTGGGTTTGGTTTTAGGGGTGCTCAACTATATCGCATCTCGTAGAAAGGCAGGTGTGTAACCGATGAATTATTTTGGACAATTGGCTTCCATTTCTCTTGCGGCTATCCTTGTAGAGAATTTTGTATTGGTGCGCTTTTTAGGTATATGTCCATTTTTAGGAGTTTCCAAAAAAATCCAAACCGCTTTTGGTATGGGTATGGCGGTTACATTTGTCATGGGCCTTGCCTCTGCCATTACATGGCTTGTGCAAAAGTTCATCTTGTTGCCGCTTGATCTTGAATACCTAAGAACCATTGCTTTTATATTGGTTATTGCTTCCCTTGTGCAATTTGTAGAAATGGCGCTGATTAAATACAGTCCTGCGCTCTATAATGCACTTGGCATTTATCTTCCGCTGATAACCACAAATTGCGCAGTTCTTGGTGTTACCATTTTAAATATTGATTATCACTATGATTTGGTCCAGTCCATCACCTTTGGCATTACAGCTGCCATTGGCTTCACAGTTGCCATTGTATTGTTTGCAGGTGTTAGAGAGAGGCTGGAGGAGAGCGATATTCCGGATTACATGCAAGGCTTTGCGATTTCTCTTGTTTCGGCGGCACTGATTTCTCTTGCATTTTTTGGTTTTGCAGGGCTGTAAGCGGAATGTGCTAAGTCAGCTCATATAGGACGCAGAAATATCTTAGTGAAAAGGAATGAGGTCTGATGGTGAATTTAAATCCGATTTTTTATGCAGTACTCAGTTTAGGTGGTCTTGGATTGCTCTTTGGGATAATCCTTGGCGTTGCCTCGAAAATATTTGCGGTGCAGACGGATGAACGCATCGCACGCATTATGGAAGTGCTTCCCTGCGCTAACTGCGGAGGCTGTGGCTTTGCGGGTTGCGGCGCCTATGCAGAGGCTGTGACCAGAGGGCTTGTGTCCCCTGCTGCTTGCGGCGTTGGCGGTGCCAAATGCGCAAGCGAAATTGCAGACATTATGGGTGTGAATGTAGATTTTGATCGAAAGGTTGCCAGGGTGCATTGTGCCGGCAACTGCGATGTTGCACCTCATAAATTCGTTTACGAAGGCATTGCCAGCTGCGCCGCAGCTGCAAAGCAAAGCGGCGGGCCAAAAGCCTGTTCCTATGGATGCCTTGGTGTTGGAAGCTGCCAAGATGCCTGCGAGTATCATGCCATTAGGCTTGAAAATGGTGTGCCCGTGGTATATGAGGAAAATTGCACTGCCTGTGGCAAATGTGTAGCGGCTTGTCCACGGAGGCTCATTACACTTTCTCCCCAGCAAAAGCGCATTTATGTAGCCTGCTCCTCCAAGGATAAAGGCGCGGATATGAAAGCGCTTTGCGCAGTTGGCTGTATTGGATGTAAAATATGTGAAAAGGTTTGCCCTGCAGGGGCGATTACTGTAACGGATAACCTTGCCAAGGTGGACTACTCGCTGTGCACGCAGTGCGGATTGTGCGCAGAAAAATGTCCTAGAAAGATTATCCAGCGGGAACCCTCTGCTGCCGCCTTGCAATAAATGTCTTTATGTGCAAAACTTTTATGCGATTGTGCAAAGACGGCTTCTTTATTTATTGATATACTATGCCCCATGGAAGGAGTTGTTTTTATGCATGGTGAAACAATCGTTTTTGCAAAAAGTGAACTAAATGCGTATCTTTCACGCATGGGTATTTTGGAACATGAAATAAAGCTCGGTTTATATGAGGATTTCGGGATTGTTCCTTTGTCTTCTAGCGAACAAGATGATGATATGGCAGCCAAAATCAGTGGACGCAGTGGATATATCGCCGGAAACAGCCCTCGAAGCTTGCTACTTGCTGTATACCGCAGCTTGCATATGATGGGCTGCCGTTTTTTGCGCCCCGGCAAAGATGGCGAATATGTTCCCCTGGTTCAGGCAAATGAAATGAATATATCCTTTAGGGAAACGCCTTCAATTCGGCATAGAGGCGTATGCATGGAAGGCGCAGTATCCAGAGAAAATATATTGGAGTTTATTGATTATTTGCCAAAGGTAGGGTTTAATAGCTTTTTTATTCAGTTTATTACTCCCTTTACTTTTTATGACAGATGGTATTCTCATCTTCAAAATCATCATTTAGACCCGACTCCCGTCACAATTTCACAGGTGCAGGCATATACAAAAGAGGCTGAAATAGAAATCAAAAAAAGAGGTCTTATCCTGCACAGCGTAGGGCATGGCTGGACTGGGGAGTGTGTTGAAATCCCCTCTGTTACATTTGATGAGAGTGTGCTTTCTGTGCCGGAAAAATATACGGACTATCTTGCTAACATTGACGGCAAGCGTCAAATGTTTAAAAACAGGCCTATTTATCTTAATCTATGTTATTCCAATCCGGAAGCAAGAGGCCATCTTGTTCATTTTATCGATAACTATATGCAGGCCCATCCGGAGCTTGATATCCTGCAATTCTGGCTATCGGACGGCAAAAATGCGCAATGCGAATGTGATGCGTGTACGCTTTCGCCTTCTGATTACTATGTGCTCATGCTCAATGAACTTGATGCGTTGCTAAGCCGGCGAGGCGATAAGCGCAGAATTGTATTCCTAATGTATCAGGATACCTATTGGGCGCCTGCGCGCGAAATGACACAAAATGAAGATCGATTTATACTCTTGTATGCACCCATTAACAGAAAATACACGGAAGGCATTCCTACACAATCGGCCATGGAAACAAAGCCCTTTGTGCTCAATGCACTCACGCCGCCGGCCAACATGGCGGAGAATGTACCCTATTTAAAAAAATGGCAGCAGGTCTTTCATGGTGATTGCATGCTGTTTGATTACCATCTGCAATGGTTCGGCTATTCCGATATTGGAGGACACGAGGTTGCTAAAATAATTCATGAAGATATTCGGCAGCTTAAAAAGCTGGGGCTATGTGGACTGATGAGCTGCCAAAGTCAGCGAAACTTTTTCCCCACAGGCTTTGCAATGTATATCATGGGACATACCTTATGGAATGAAAACATCGATTATGAAGAAACAGAAAAAGATTATTATGCGGCCGCCTTCGGCAAGGATGGCGGCGCCTGTATGGCGCATTTGGACACCTTGTCTGCGCTATCACATATTGAATATGTAAGTTGTGAAAACCTTACATTAACAGATGAGATAAAAAAGGATTTCCATAAGATGGAAAAGGTTGCGGCAGACTTTCAAAAAGTGATAGAGGCAAATCTTTCTCTTGCGGATCCTTGCCATCGTTTATCGTGGTATTATTTGAAGTGGCATCACCATCTTGCAGTGCTAACGGCCAAGTATCTTTGCCTTGCCTGTGAAAATCATCAGGAGGAAGCCCTTGATATTTGGACAAAAATGAAAGAATATGTGCAAAAAAACGAAATGGATGTGCAACGCATTTTCGATGTGTATTAATATATCTATGCACCCAAGTATTGGCGGAATGTGTTTGGAAATTTTGTAGTGCAAGAAGACAGACCAACCATTTAATTGCGTTGGACATAAAACGAAATTTCTTTTAAAGCTGTGGCATATGATTTTTGCCACAGCTGTTCTATTTTCATCTATTTCTTCGTAAATATGAATAATTTATTAATTTTACTAATTTCAATTGAATTTTTTTCTTAATTATGATAAAATCTATTGTGTATGGAAGGAAGTGATGAAGTGCTGTGTAGTAGATGCAAAAAAAAGATCGCTGTTATTTACGTAACCAAAATGGAAGGCGAAAAACAAACGAACGAAGGCTTATGCATGTCCTGCGCGAAGGATCTTGGCATCAAGCCGGTTGACGATATGTTGCAGCAAATGGGTCTTGACCCTCATATGATAGAAGAAGGCATGAATGAGCTGATGGAAAGCAATCCCGAGCTTGCGCAGCAATTGGAGCAAATACCCGATGGTACTGCCCCTAACTTTGATTTTATTCATCGAATTTTTGCAAAAAGCGGCTTTGAGCAGGAGGATGGACCGGGGGAGGAAAAATCCACTCAAACCGGTCAGCGTCCGCCGAAAGAGAAGCAAGAAAAGCAGGAAAAGCAAAAAAAGCGAAAGGCGCTGGAAAGCTATGGGATTAATTTAAATCAGAAGGCACAAAATGGCCTCATCGACCGGGTTGTGGGGCGTGAAAAAGAGATTATGAGGGTCATTCAAATCCTCAATCGGCGCACCAAAAACAATCCTGTACTTTTGGGCTCACCCGGTGTTGGCAAAACCGCCATTGCAGAAGGTCTTGCCCTACGGATTGTAGAGCAAAATGTTCCTGCCAAGCTCCTCGGATATGAGGTGTATCTTGTAGATTTTGCCGCTTTGGTTGCAGGCACGCAATTTCGTGGGCAGTTTGAAGCGAGACTGAAAAATTTACTGGACGAGGCAAAGGCACTTGGCAATATCATTCTTGTGATTGACGAAGTGCATAACATTACGGGCGCAGGTGAAGCAGAGGGCGCCATGAATGCGGCCAATATTTTAAAGCCCTCTCTTGCCAGAGGAGAAATTCAGGTTATCGGTGCCACCACCCTGGAGGAATACCGCAAATATATTGAAAAGGACTCCGCTTTGGAACGTAGGTTTCAGCCCGTGATGGTGGATGAGCCATCTATAGAAGACAGTATAGAGATATTAAAAGGCATCAAAGGATATTATGAGAGCTACCACAAAGTCAGTATTTCTGATGACATTATACGCTCTGCCGTCATCCTATCTGAGCAGTATATTCATGATCGATTTCTGCCTGATAAGGCCATTGATATTATTGATGAATCTGCTTCCAAGGTGAATTTGAAGAACAATGGTCTCATTGAACTTGCCGAAATTCGCCATGCACTATCGCAAGTGCAGGAGGAAAAGGAAAGTGCCATTTCCTCAGACTCAATTGAAGATTATCAAAAAGCAGCAAGTCTTAAAATAAAGGAATGTCGCTTACTAGAGCAGATTGCCGCACTGGAAAAAACATGTTGCGCCATTCCCGTCACCATAGAGGATGTTGCCGATGTGATTGAACAATGGTCCAAAATTCCCGTTGCGAGGGTTACAGAGAGTGACAGTGATCGTCTGCTTCACTTAGAGGAGCGATTGCACAAGCGAATTGTGGGGCAAGAAAAGGCTGTGGATACGGTATCTCGTGCCATTCGCAGGCGCAGAGTTGGTCTTTCCCTCACAAAACGCCCTGTTTCCTTTATCTTTGCAGGGCCGACCGGTGTGGGGAAAACCGAGCTTGTCAAAGCCATATCTGCCAATATCTTCGGCAGTGAGGAAGCACTGATCCGGCTTGATATGTCCGAATACATGGAAAAGCATGCCGTATCAAAAATTATCGGTTCTCCACCGGGATATGTAGGGTATGATGATGCAGGCCAGCTGACGGAAAAAGTAAGGCGCAATCCTTACTCGGTTATCCTTTTGGATGAAATTGAAAAGGCGCATAGTGATGTGCTCAACATACTACTGCAAATTTTAGACGATGGCCGCATTACCGATAGCCACGGTAAGACCGTATATTTCCACAATACCATTATTGTCATGACAACCAACGCAGGCTCCGATCTGAAAAGCGGCGTCATGGGCTTTGCAGGGATAGGCGAGATAGTTTCCAAATACGAGAAAACCTTGCGAGATCTTATGCGACCGGAATTTTTAAACCGCATTGATGAAATCGTGGAGTTCCTTCCCCTAACTAGTAGCGAGCTGATGGAAGTCACCATGCTCATGCTTGGCGAACTTGAGGGCGGGCTTTTGGAACAGAATATAAAGATGACCATCACAGATAGTGCAAAGAAGTGGCTGCTCCAAAAGGGCTTTGATCCCAAATATGGCGCACGGCCTCTTCGGCGCACGATTGCAAGATATATTGAGGATAAAGCTGCCGAAATGTTCCTAAGAGGAAGTCTAAAACCCGGCGATGTGCTGAAGGTAGATGCCGGGGCAGAGGATTTAATTCTCACTGTATAATCACTAAAAGCCAAATAGCGACTTTGAAAATTTAAAAAGACTTTTTTGTGGATACTAAAAAGAATGCCTTTTGCATCTTGTTTTTCGTGCAAAAGGCATTCCTTATATTCTCGCCATCATATTGGTGCGCGGCTTTCTTTTATGTTTCAGTGCATTTTTCAGTTCAACAACGGACTTGGCAACGGTATAGGCTTCTTCGAAGGAGTCGTAAAACCGGTCATTCCCCAGTTTTTCCACAAAGCCCGTTTTGCTAAGCAAGGCGGTGGGTCCGCTTTGTAGTTCGGTGAGCATGAGCATAATATGATGCTTGCGACAACGCTTATTGATACGTTCAATTACATCTAGTGCAGTGGCATCCATCATGGAAACATACTCTAATCGAAGAATTAAGACATCCGCACTATTCTTGACCTGATCCATCACATCCATAAACGTATTGGCCGCCCCAAAAAAGAGGGGGCCACTGATTTCATATACCAAAATCTGAGTAGATAGCTTTGCGTTGGATGTTCCAATGATGCTTTGCGCCTCCCCTGCCTCGTCCTCCATCATATCCATATAAAGCGGATCTACTTGGTTTACCCTTGTGGCTTCTGAGATTTTCTTAATAGAAAGGAACATGGCGAGCACCATGCCAATTTCAATCGCCACTACCAAATCAAAGATCACGGTTAGTAAAAATGTTAAAACCAAAACTGAGATATCACTCTTGGTTGATTTGAGCAATGCCCGAAAGGCTCTCCACTCACTCATATTATATGCTACCACGAGCAAAATAGCGGAAAGACATGTCATGGGAATGAGCTTGGCATAGGGCATGAAAATGAGCATAATTAGTAGCAAAACCAAAGAATGCACGATGCCGGCAATTGGCGTTCTGCCGCCATTTTTTACATTGGCCGCAGTTCTGGCAATGGCACCGGTAGCCGGAATGGCGCCAAAGAGTGCACAGGCGATATTGGCTGTGCCTTGGGCGATGAGCTCCATATTTGAATTGTGCTTTTTGCCGATCATCCCATCTGCTACCACTGCCGAAAGCAAAGATTCTATCCCTGCCAAAATGGCAATTGTGAGGGCAGGATGCATCAGCTCACCAATGGTTTTAAAGCTGATGTTCATGAGTGAAGGCGCAGGCAGCGTAGCGGAAATTTCGCCAAAACGACTACCAATGGTCTCCACCGGCAGATGAAAAATCTGCACAGCAAGGGTGCTGAGCACTAGGGCCACAAGCGAGCCGGGGATGGATTTATGAATTTTCGGCATGATCAGAATAACGGCAAGCGCACCAATGCCTACAAAAACCGTGGGCAAATGCAGGGTATGCATATTTGAAAAATAGCTACCCCATTTTTCAAATAATTCGGACGGCACCTCTGATATCTGAAGCCCCAATAGGTCTTTGATTTGTGTGGACAAAAGCACCACGGCTATGCCGGCGGTAAAACCGGTTGTAATGGGATATGGAATGTATTTTATAATACTGCCAAACCGCAGCAGCCCGAATAAAATCAACATGGCGCCGGATAGCAAGGTGGAAATAATCAGTCCCTGCATCCCATATTGCGCAATAATTCCATAAACAATGACAACAAATGCACCGGTGGGCCCGCCGATTTGCACACGGCTCCCACCCAAAAGTGAGATAAGAAAGCCGCCGATAATTGCAGTAATCAGCCCTTTTTCAGGCGATACGCCCGAGGCAATAGCGAGCGCTACCGAAAGCGGCAAGGCAATAATGGCCACAATCAGACCTGATACGCAGTCTCTGAGCAGTTGACCTGCGCCCAGTTCCTCTCTATAGTGGGTCAAAATGGAAAACAATTTAGGCTTCAATGCCATTCCTCCTATATTTGTGCACCAATACCTTTTTGCACACAATAATTTAATTATATAACTGTTCTCCTTTTTGTCAAGAACAAAATTCTTTTTTCGGGGCAAAACGGAGAATACGAACCGATTTATGAAAATAGGTTGAAAAAAAATGGAATTTATGATATAGTATAACCATCAAAAAAATGTGCCGATAAATGCGGCACTGCAGTGGTAATCCTTAGGTGATCACCTTGGGCGTAGCGCCGCAGAATAAAAGGAGAGCGAACGATGGAAGCACTCACAGATTTAAGATTAGCAGTCCTCATTGATGCCGATAATGTACCGCCCGGAAATGTGAAGGGTATTATTGAAGAAATTGCACGCTATGGCACACCGACGTTTAAAAGAATATACGGAGATTGGACGAAGCCCAATTTATCCGGTTGGAAGTCTGTGCTGCTGGAAAACGCCATTACCCCTATTCAGCAATACGGCTACACCACAGGGAAAAACGCGACTGACAGTGCCATGATCATTGATGCCATGGATATTTTGTATTCCGGTAGAACAGATGGCTTTTGTATTGTCTCGAGCGACAGTGATTTTACCCGCCTTGCCATACGTCTGCGTGAGGCAGGGATGAAGGTCATTGGAATTGGCGAGAAAAAAACCCCTAATTCTTTTATCGTCGCTTGTGATAAGTTTGTCTATATTGAAATTATTGATGCCGCAACCAATAAAAAGGAGAATGTCAACGCTCTGGCTATCCCAAAAAAGCAGCAGGAAGCACTTCTTAGCATTATTTCCGGTGCCATTAATGATTTGGCAGATGAAAACGGATGGGCATTTTTAGGCGAGGTCGGCAATTTGATTTTGAAAAAGCAACCGGATTTTGACCCTCGAAACTATGGGTATTTAAAGCTTACTCCTCTCATTAAAAATTTAAGCAGCTTTGAAATTGACGAGAGAAAAACTCGCAACACCAATATTAAGCATATTTATATCCGTAATAAAAGCACGGAACAACAAGATAAAAAATAAAAAATAAAAAACAGACAAGGTGGCATATATGGGAAAATCTTTGGTTTTAGCAGAAAAACCTTCTGTAGGAAGAGAACTTGCGAGGGTACTTGGATGCAATGCACGTGGCAATGGTTGCCTGATTGGCAGCAAATATATCGTGACCTGGGCGCTGGGGCATTTGGTCACTTTGGCAGACCCTGAGCATTATGGAAATCAGTATAAAACCTGGCAGCTGGAAACCCTGCCCATGCTCCCTCAAAAGATGGAGCTGGTGGTCATGAAGGAAACGGCCGGGCAGTTTGCTGCTGTGAAGGCTTTGATGCGTCAGGGGGATATTTCGGATCTCATTATTGCTACCGATGCAGGCCGCGAAGGCGAACTGGTGGCACGCTGGATTATAGAGAAGGTAGGCTTTAAAAAGCCCATTCGAAGATTATGGATTTCCTCGCAAACGGACAGAGCCATTAAAGAAGGATTTGCAAAATTACAAGATGGCAGGGCGTATGATAATCTTTATGCCTCTGCCCAGTGCCGCGCCCAGGCAGATTGGCTTGTTGGGCTGAACACCACCCGTGCGCTTACCTGCAAGCACAATGCGCAGCTCTCTGCCGGTCGTGTGCAAACGCCCACCTTGGCTCTCATTGTTGCCCGCGAGGAAGAAATCAGGCGCTTTGTACCCAAGGAATATGCCACAGTTGTAGCCAAACTTGGTGATTTTTCTGCCACCTGGCATGAAAACAAAACCGGGCAGACCCGCTTGTTTGATCTAGAAAAGGCACAGCAGATCGCCGCAAAGTGTAAGGGCAAGATTTTGAAGGTAATGGATTTAAAGAAGGAGCTGAAAAGAGAAGCGCCTCCCCTGCTTTATGATCTGACCGAACTACAAAGAGATGCCAATCGGCGCTATGGCTTTTCAGCCAAAAAAACGTTAGGCATTATGCAGCAATTATATGAAATTCATAAGCTTCTCACCTATCCTCGTACCGATTCGCGCTATATCACCCAGGATATTGTTCCCACCCTTCCCGAAAGGCTCAAAAGTATCGCTGTGGGGCCGTATGCGGAATATGCAAAGGAAATTATTCGCACCAAAGGACAAATGGCAAGGCGATGTGTGGATAATGCGAAGGTCAGCGATCATCATGCCATTATTCCTACAGAGCAATATGTGAATTTGGGTCTTTTATCTGCGGAGGAAAAATATATTTACGACCTGGTGGTTCGGCGCTTTTTGAGTACCTTTTGCGGTGATTTTATTTATGAACAGGTCACCGTAAGCCTCATCTGTGAAGTTGAAATGTTTGGCGCCAAGGGCAAAACGGTGCAAGCAAAGGGCTGGAAAAAGTGTTATGATAAGCAGCAGACAGAAGAAGGAGACGAAGAGGAAAAAGAACAGAATTTACCCGACCTTAAAAATGGCGCACAAATAAAAGCAGTGGATGTGACGGTGAAAAAGAGCAAAACAAAGCCCCCCGCCCGCTATACAGAGGCGACACTTTTGTCTGCCATGGAGCATCCCGGCAAGTTTATTGCCGACTCTTCCATGCGAGAGATGATGGAGCAAACCAGCGGACTTGGCACTCCGGCCACCAGAGCCGAAATCATTGAACGGTTGCTCGGTGCTTTTTATATAGAACGCAGAGGAAATGACCTGGTGCCAACCTCCAAGGGAATACAGCTCATTGATATTGTGCCCCAGGATTTAAAGGAGCCGGAACTCACCGCAAAATGGGAACTGCAGCTATCTAAAATCAGCAAGGGAACCGTAAAGAGTGCAAAATTCATGGAGGACATACGCATTTATACCCAAAGTCTTGTGAAAAAGGTCATTGCAAATACTGCAACGTATCGGCATGACAATGCAACCAAGACAAGATGCCCCAATTGCGACCGATTTTTACTGGAGGTCAGTGGTAAGAAGGGGAAAATGCTGGTGTGCCAGGACAGAGAGTGCGGCTATCGAAAAAGCTTGTCGTTCTTATCCAATGCCCGCTGCCCCACCTGCCATAAAAAGCTTGAGATTTTCGGCGAGGATGATAAGCAAGTGTATATTTGTCCCTGCGGCTTTCGAGAGAAGTTTGAGCGGTTTAATCAGCGCCTTGCCGATAACCATAAAAACTCTTCCAAAAAAGAAGTGGAGGAATATCTGAAACAGCAGAAAAGTCAGGCGGCGCAAACCACAGCCTTTGAGTCTGCTTT
Source organism: uncultured Eubacteriales bacterium (assembly GCA_964592375.1). Taxonomy (GTDB): domain Bacteria; phylum Bacillota; class Clostridia; order RUG12999; family RUG12999; genus CAZQDP01. The sequence goes on from CAZQDP010000060.1 coordinate 15,480, forward strand.
TGATGCGGCTTTTTCGGCCATAAAGGAAAAAAACAAGTAATCTTTTGATGTACATAAAAGAGGTAGAAGGCACCCCGCCTTCTACCTCTTCTTTATTTTTGATTGATTAATTCATTATGACCCTTGGCTGTATAAGTTAAAGATTTCACTCGGACCGATTGCCTTCTTATACAGTCTTACTTCGTCAAACTCTCCATCCCAATAAA
>CAZQDP010000061.1:0-14417 GCA_964592375.1 uncultured Eubacteriales bacterium
TCAAATTGCGCCAGACTTTGATATCTCTGCCCACCTCGCCACCCATGACCAAAAATGGCTCTGCTACAATGCGGCCGGTATATTGAATTTCATGCAAGACAGAAAAAATTTCACCCCACACAGTATGACCTCTTCCAGGAGCGGCACGATTATTCTCGCCAACATAAAATCCTACCAAGCGTTTCCCCCCAAGCGGATTGCATCGCCGATTGATGCCTCCTTGATATTCATATGATATGCATCAAGCAATATGCCGATTTCATTCATATGAGCAACCTATATCCTTTCATATTCATTCACAAGGACATATTGCATTTCCTCATCTTCTATCACGCTGCAAAAACGCTCTGCAATCTCCAAAAAAACATTATCGTTCTTGTCGTCATTGATACTGGAAACCTCACCGCAAATAAGATATCCACGTTCCTTTTTTGCATAAAACTTGTGGTAAATATACGGTGTAAGCGTAATACTATCTCCCCGATTAATGATCATCTCAACGCCCGGTGCTACCTCACGGCTTACACCGTCCATCCAAACCATCACGGGGCTTTTTGTATCTAAACTTCCGTCCTCCAAAGCATGAAATACCTGTATTCCCATGGTACCGCCGCCGCGATTGATAATATCCTCGGTTTTATTCTTGTGAAAGTGCATCGGAATTGCCTGCTCCTGCTCATGACTTAGCATAATGTATTTTTCGGCATAAGGTGTACCGACGTTATCATGATGTACATCGCCATTTCTTGCCGTAAATAATACAGCCCCCACCCTCTGGAAATCGCCCGAACCAAAATCTGTTACATCCCAGCCCAGCATGGTGCTTTGAATTCGCTTGGCAGATATTTTTTTCTTCAGCCAATCTTCTTTTGTCCAATATCCAAACATGGGCAGATGAATGCTATTCTCGCTTAGCTGCTTCATTGCATGTTGGATTGCCGAATTAATTTGCGAGCGTTTCATCAAGGTTCCTCCTTTCTACTAAAATATACATAAATCATCGAAAACATGGCCTTTATCCGATGACCACGATGCGATGAATTTCTAGTGTCTTTATGTTGAATGTCGCCTGCTCATTTGCCCATTCAAATTGGCAGGGTACATGATCCGGCTCAATGAAAATATGCTGTGGTTTTTGCTTGCATCGCACTGTCACGGTAAGAGGGCCAATTCTAGGGATTTCATGAAATCCTCGTACCTTCATGTCATTATGTGGTCCAGCAGAATTGATGAGATGAATGTGTAGTTTTCCTTCCTTCTCCATCACAATAACATCGGCGTATGATGAACCCTCTACCTGCACAATTGGGTTATCGAAAAGCATGTTAACCTGCTTTTGAAAAAAACTGCGTAGGCATGGAGTCCTGGCATTCTCATAAGAGGTCCCAAAATCAAAGCCAAGGCAAATCACCTTCCCGTTCCCATATGTATATTGCGCTGCCGCAGGATGAGGTGCACGTTCCATGTGATTTTCATTATAATAAATACCGCAAACTTTTTCCGCACTGCATTGGATCTGTGCACATTCTGTTTCGATGGGTGAGAGTTTATTATCACACTCAATAAAAATGAGCTTGTTTTGGGGTGCTAAAAGTTGCACTTCAAAACAATCTGCAAATAAGTCTGCCGATTGGGGAGAGGCCAGTAACAAACTGCCTCCGTTTTTTACATACTCTATTAATACATCCTTTGCATTTTGAGTCAGTTTACTTGTTTTCCCAATAATAATCAGGCCATAACGGCTTAAATCTCTGTCAAACAAATGATGTTGCATCAGTATTTCAGAAGACTGCTGAGAATCTTGTACGGCTTGCACCAAGCCTTTCACTGCATTGAGCACAATATTATTTGTAGAATACAATGGTGCATCTTGATTTTCAAACTCAAGCCCTGCGTATAAAATCCCGATTTGAGGCACTTGAACTGCGTCACGGCAAAAAAGCTCTCTTGCACGCACAAAACGCTCCACTTCCTTCCAACTCGGAATTGCCCATTCTTGAATGGTGGAACCGCCTCGATATTGAATGTTAAAAAACTGAAATCCACCGCCCAGTGCCAAAACAACTGCGGCTTCCTGGCATAGCTGCGTAGCTTCCTTCGTGTTTCTATCATCTATGGTAAAGCTTGCCTCGCAGTTGTGGCCCCATGCCATCAAGTCCCATGGTCTTCCTTGATTGGCTATGCATCTGGCATTCCATCTCACATTATAATAGGATAGTTTTGAAGCATAGTCTCCTGAAATGAAATCAATTAGCACATCGGGTCTTTCCGGCATATAAGCGGAATACATCCAATTGCTTGTGATCTGGAAATCCGGAGCCTTTTCTTTCACAGCACTGACATAATGGCGGACATAATCACGAAATCCCTGCCTGCAAAACTCCTTATATTCCTCAAAGTCTGCCTCATGCTTCTTTGGAGGTTCTTTCCCTGTTTTATGTAAATATGCGTTTATCGCATGCACCGAATAATCAAGCTTTGCGCCCCAACACTCTCCGTCAACCCATACGCCGTCCAAATGATACTCCTCTGCAAGCTCCAAAATTTGTGGGATCAGTTGCTCATCTACATATGGTCCAAAGACGGATGCATATTCCTTGCTTGCAACGCCGTTTTCATCAACGACTGCCCAGCTTGGATGAATCTGCAATGCTTTGATATCAAATAGGCCAGAATGATGCCCATACAAAGCAATCCCACGCTTGGCTGTCAGCTCACGCCACATCTTTAATATATCAGATTGTATAATATCTGCCTGGTTACCAACCTTGGTAGGATAGGAGGATAAGCCGTGATGTCCCTTGGTATCGCACTGTATATAATCAGGTGCAACCAAATCCAACATTTTTTCGATCACATCTGGTCTTGGGTCGGCACCAACGATTTCTCCCGGCTTTGCATGGAAATCAAAGTGCATTCCAAAAAACGACTCCGCTCGTTTTTTCATGTATATTTTCAGCTCCTTCATATTCATCTTAAATTATACCACAATCCCATTGCAAAATGTTGCAGTATTCAATCTTTTATTTGCATTATCTTACTACGTTTCATCTTTCCAGTTGCAACGGATTTAAAGTGCTTACCATATCATGCAATACATGCCTGCTTAGCCAATAGAACCCAGCCCCTTACACAAACCATTCCATGGGAAAGTACGCCACGGTTTTTGTCGTGACGAATACACATTTTTTAAATACAAACAGCAATTTTATATATATTGCAATATTTGCTTTTCAATTTGGTGCGTGCATTCCTTCAAAAAGCGCTTTTACTATCTTTTTACCAAGTAGAAAAAATTTTCTTTCGGGATACCATAAAATATCTTCTCCATTTCTACTTGTAAAGCTTGCATACATACTCAAGCATTGATCGGGATTATACATTGGATTGCCTTGCACGTTTGGAAGTCCATCTGGACAGATGCCATCCGTGGACATAAAGACCTTCGGGTCGCTAAACCATAAGGGCTGCTGTGCATTCGGTCTGAATTCACCAATGCTTACATACAGCGGATCGCGCGGGTAAGCCTCGTCATTGATAGTACATTTATTGTCACGGCCCGAACTATGATGGAACAACATCATATATTTGCCATCGGACAGCCTATAGATGGGGTCAGGCGAAAGGGAATTGAGTATCGGATCTGAAAAATCTTTGTATAACAGCGGCTGCGGCGTTGTCCAGTTGTAACCATCATCCATGGACTGGCTCCACCATATGTACCCCGTGCAAGACCTCATTACACAAAACAGTCTATCATCCGGTAGCCGCACAAGACTTGGCTCTTGTGCCACACTAATGTTTGGACCGATGTAACGAGGGATTTTAAGAGACTTTTCGCCCCAAGCGCTATATTCAATTTTGATATCTTTCACTTCGGGATCCTCTGCAATATTGGTAAAGCGCATAAACTCACAAACAGAATCAATCCACGTCCACGCCTTTTTCTCTTTGAGTACCGATTTTTTGGGGTTTGCCCAGCGGGTATAGCCCGTAAAATAATTGCCTTTTAAATCTTTTATTGGTTTTTGCCATACAATCCACTCAGAAGGAACTTCTCCGGTGGGATCATCATACGGACTAAGTGGCATGATAATTTGTTCCGGAGAAGACCATGACTTCCCATCGTCGTCAGAATATATTCCTTCCATAATGCCGGTATGCATTCTAATCCAACCCGGTTTGCCTGTGTATCTGCTGTAAATCACATAGATACGCCCACTATCCGATACAAGAGGAAACGCCCAGTTTGAAAGGCTTTCGTCGTTTATATCCCACGAGCCTGTCAGTAATGTGGGGTTTTCCCATGTTGCTCCTTCGTCATTGCTCCTTGAAAAGACAATTCGATTTTTTTGCAGTATACTCTTGCAACAGGTTGGATATGGAGATTGGGTCCAAAGCGCCATCAGTTGGTTATTCCTGCCTTCAAAAACAAGAAAATGTTCATTTAGGCAATCAATGGTGGCGCCATCAAAACTACCAGGTACATATACATGATAATCCGGCTTTGTTCTCTCAACATCAGATTTTCTCATACATTACATTCCTTTCCTTCTTTTACAAATGTTCTAAAAATTCGCCGCTACTTTCCTAATTGATACACGCCATATTTCTGCAATGTGTCCCACATTGCCATAATATTTTCCGGCGGCACCTCAGACTGGATATTATGAATGGGAGCTGCGATCCATCCTCCATCCTTCATTAGATCTTCTGTTCTTCTTTTTGTTTCTTCACACACCTGCTTAGGCGTTCCAAACGGCAGAATGAACTGTGTGTCACACAGTGCGCCCCAGAAGGTAATATCTTTTCCATACTCCCTCTTTAATATCTTTGTATCCATCCCAGGACAGCTTACCTGAATAGGATTTAAAATATCAACTCCAGCCTCCAAAAGTAGGGGAATTGTCGGAGCACAATCACCGTCATTATGAAAGAAAATATACACCTTGGATTTGGCTTTTTTCTTGATGTGCTCAAAAAGCTGTTTGTGATACGGCCATATTAGTTTCTTATATAAATCCAAAGAAACCAGTAAGCTACTTTGTGTTGCCAAATCATCTGCTTCAGATATGACAAGGGCACTATCCCCCACCTCTTCCAAGGCTCGCTCCCAATATTGCATTTTTAGCTCGGTAAATTTGGACATAATCGCATGGACAAGTTTTTCATTTAAAATCATATCACAAAAGAATTTTTCATAGCCTGTCATCCACATTGCCGTTTCCCACATACCGGAACAATGCCTGCCAAGCATATAGGCTCTTTTCTCAACATTGGTAACCAAATCAGCCTTTTCCTTCATACCCGTGTACCTTCCACTATCGTTGGCGTTTGGCCATGGATAAGAAAAGACCTCTTCCACCGTTTCAAAAGCGGATAGCGGATGATGATAAAGATCAAAATAATGCCCTTTCTCCACTTGCATTTCCCAGCCAATGCCGAATTCATCAAGAAGCCTGTAAAAGTCTTTCTCCTGCCATACATCCTTTGCAAGACCGGGTATTGTAGGAGCCTTTGGGTCTACTGCCCGCACGTCAATTTTCAGCCGCTCCACCAAATCATCCTCTACGATGCCAAGCTGTGTCACGATATTATACAACTGCACTTCTTTTTCCGGCATACCAAGGTAGGTCCTTAATTTTGCAAGACTAATACGATTAATGCCCGTCACTCCACTGCCGCCAAGGTCAAAAGGCACTTTGTCAGGCTCCTTATGCTCCAAAGAAGTTTTTACTCTTTCAAGACTTGTATATTTCACAACCATTCCCCTTTCTAAACACTTCAATACTTTGAAAAATATTCATTGTGCAAATTGTCATTTTGTTTCAAGCACCAGCAGCTTTAATCATTATAGAATATTTGCTTCATGTTCGCCCAGCTTTGTTCGCCACGAAGCGGTCTTTGGCATGGATCGCACATTTTTAGCCATTCTATGTTTTGAGGGTCTTCTGCTAACTTTCTCATATCCTCCTCATAATTGTCGCCGACATACTCATAGTATCCGAATAGATATTCCTTTTCATCATCCATCTTTCGAATGAATATCGAAAAATTGCGAATATGATAGCTTTGCAAAAGCGCACGAACTCCCTCATTTTGATCCGAATGCAGCGCAATGTACTTTTCTATCAGCTCAGGATTGGTTCCAACCACAAGTCCTACTCTCATTGGCTTTTTCATATTCCTCTATTCCCCTTCTTTTTAAGTTTTACCTAAGGACGAAAACAACGTTTCATTCTTCATAATATGAGATTGGCATGATTGTTACTTGGAATTATAGCATAATTAATAAAATAATTGTTATAGTATTCAATTTTATATTTGCATTATCTTACTACATTTGATATAATGAAATAAGAAAGTTGAAAGGAATCGTTATATGCTGAACATTCAATTATGTGGTTGCGGAACAAATATTCATGAAAAAAACTATTTTTTCGAGAATGAAAGTGGCAGTGAATATTGGCTTCTGATGTGCTTTCATACGCCATTTGTGTACTATAATCCTAAAAAGCTTGTGAAAGGAAAAACGGGTGATTGCTTGCTGCACCCGCCAAAAACATATCTTTATCATGGTTCTACAGAGGAGATGAATACCGGGCATCAAAACGATTGGGTATATTTCAAAGGATCCGATGCTAAAAATCTTGTGCAAGAATTGCAATTACCCCTTAATCAGCATTTTTCGGTAAATAATGTCGGTGTACTTACTCCCTTCATTCAAAGCTTATACCATGAGCAATTATATCATGATATTGGGTATGAACGAAAAATATCCATCACTCTTTATGATATGCTCATTACCCTCAAAAGAGCAGTAGCATCTCCAAATCAACTTTTTAGAGAACAACATGAAATACTCAAAAAAGTGAGAAACGAAATTTTGCAAGACCTATCCTATACCTGGAGAATTGAAGAAATTGCACAGCTTTCAGGCTATTCCGTGAGTCGATTTAGTGCGTTGTATAGACAGTGCTTTGGCATTAGCCCATTGGCAGATTTGATGCAGAGCCGTATTCTCAAAGCAAAAAACCTTTTACTATATAATAAGGATACCATTAGTGAAATTGCAGACAAATGTGGTTTTGCATCAATTCACTATTTTTCCAGGGCCTTTAAAGTAGCAACCGGATATCCTCCGTCACAGTTTTCAGGCAATAAGCTCAGTGAGGCGCAGTAGGTTTTCTGCTGTTTTGTGAATTTTCAAACTGCAACATAACCAATTGCACCTAAAAGTCTCTTTGCCTGTAATAATTAGACCGCCGAAACGAAACGTTCCGGCGGTCTAATTATTTTATTGTGCAATGAATCATCCTCATAGATGTTCATTTACCCTGCATTTTTCTTTGGCAGTTGATAAGCGCAATGGCAAATCAATCTGCAATAGAGTATGTGATATTATCCCATTCATAGGATACATCAGGGCATACACGCCATCCGCCCAGCTGCATACTGCTTGCCGGCGGGCCTTCTTCTCTAAATATACCTTGGTCCACAACCTTTGCCCCATCGATATACACATCCACCTTGCGCGAGGTATAGTCAATAATCAATTTTACTTTGTGCCATTTGTCCTGCGTGATGGGTGCAATCTCTTTCTGATCCTTGCCAAAGAAATAGGAAAATCCTTTGGGCGTAGCCGTTAAGGAAATATTCATACTTCCAAGGTATACCACTCTTGCGCCGGTATCTGTTGTATTTGCGCCAAAGTTTGCTTTGAAGTCAAATTCAAGCGCAACCTTGCCCTCTTGAACCGGAATTGCAAGCATAACATCCGAGGTTTGCCCTTCTGTTTTAGAAGATATCACAAGCTTTTTGCCGGTGCCTTCCTTGGCAATTTTAATGCCATCATTGTTCCCCTTCATCGAAGCGGGCGCCGCGCCTTCGGGATAGCTGTCAAAGTTTTCGGTAAATATTGTTGGGTTAGGCTTAATAATACTAAAGGATGCTTTTTGCTCGGCACTGCTACCTGCGGCAGTCACTTTGACCGTAATATCTGCCTGGCCGTCTGATTTCGCAACCATTCTTCCCTTGTTGTCTACGAGAAGAACCTCACGGTTACTGCTTGTAATACTTACATCTGCGTCGCTAAGCCCAAGGGTTTTACCGGACTTGGTGGTCATCACGATGTCTAGCGTATACTTTTTGCCTTTTTCAAGCTGCGCAGGTGCTTTAATCTCTATTTTGCTGATGGCATCACTGCTTGCAAAGTCCACAACTTCTGCCTTGACCTGCGACATCACAACCTCAACCTTTGATGCAACGCCACTCGCCGCGAGAATGCCGCCCAGTGCAACATCAAATGCAAGCGGTGCCTTTCCTACGACATCATAGCTTTGACCATTTGCGGAGGTGTAAGCGACAATTTGATTTCCTTCTCTTTGCAACTTCACATATGCCGGTTTCGTTTTCCCAAGATCCGTAAAGGTTACCGCCTTATTTATTTCACTTCGATATGCCAGACGAAGTCCTTTATCGCTCTGGTAGGTGAGTGCAACAAATTGTGCGTTGGCCGTAGGATCCTTGCGAAGCATTACGCCTGCAATCCCATCTTGGCTTTCTATTTTAGCGGATGCAAAATAGTTGCGTGCCGCACCCGCTGGAAGATTTTTGTAAATGAAAGATACCTGATCCTGCGTTCCAGTAGTGTCTGCCGCTGTATTTACGCCAAGTCCAAGACCACGAGCGATCATTTTAAAGCCATCGCCTTCCCCGAACCCTTTATCTTCGGAGGAACGAGTTCCTAAGTTGATGCCGGACCATTCCTTTCCTAAAGGATACAGGCCACCGGCTTCAGTACCATCTTTGATGATTTTGATAATGCCCCATCTGTCTACCGGAGGCAATGTCATAACGATATTTCCATTTTTTGCGGTCGCGCCTATCTGCTGTGGATTATAGCCCGGGCGATATAAATAAGCACTGACATTTGCGCCGCCAAAGAGATACTTTCCACTCACTTCAATGGAGATATCGTTCTGCATAAAGCCTGTTTCATTAAGTACATGCACAACCTTGGGTGCATTTTCATCCGTTTTGGTTCTTAAGGTAGCATAAATCTTCTCGTTATCTCCTGCCACCTTCACAGTCCACATCTCACTCTGAATTGCATCTAAGTTGTCAATACCAACAACCTTCACGCCGGATTTTGCGATGACTTCTTGCTCCTTTGCAACGAGCTCTGATACAGGTGAGGATTCAATGATCACTTTGACGTTTTTCAGTTGTTTTTCTGTGATATCATAAGCAGGTATGCCCTTTTGGGAAACCACTCCGGTATAGGGAATGCCACGCCTGAAGAGATCAAGTGCAAGCTCTTTTAAACCAAATGTGCTCTGCTTGTTTAAATTAACCAGCAGTCCCGCTCCGTGGGGTAATTCATACTGATCAAATAGCTCGGGATACTGGCGCACAAACCAGAATAATCCTTCCAGCATTTCTGTGCTTCCAAAATAACGAGGTGCATTGTTCACATAAGTATCCCATGGCACCAGCATAAACTGACCGGTAGCATAACATGCAGGAATTGCGTTTTTCATAATACCAATGGCATGGTCGCTTTCCGGAAGTGGAGACATTACATACGGTCTGCCGGTTGATTTTGTGACAAGCGAAGTAGTGAGAATTGCGCCAGTTTCCATACCTGCTTCGGGGGTTTCCCCCATGGCTCCGTTTGCGATATCAGAGATAAAGGTATAATCCTTTTTCCCATATACACTGCCGCCACCATATAAATTATGCGAATATAAAAGTGGCCTGCCCGCATACTGGGTCATATCATTCATCAGATTTTGATGATGCACTCTAACGGCATCTAAGCTAAAATCGGCATATACTGTCATCAAAGGAATTGTTGCTTTCTTCGCAAGTAAATCAGCCTTCGTTTTGACCTGATACTTTTCGCCCAAGTAGGTTTTGAAATTAAATGTATTGATATCCTTAATATTCCATTTTACAAAATCGTCCGCAATATATTTGTCCTTTAAATAAATCGTAAATGCCTTCATGCAGTGTTCACAGAAACAACCGCCGGTCCAGTTCATCGTTGCATAATTGATGTTCCAGTCGTCGTATTGGAATTCCGTAACGCCATTATCAATAGCGGTTTTTGCATAATTCTTCATATACTCCACATAGGTAGGACTGTTCACACATGCCCATTTTGCGCCCCATGAGACCATCCAAGGAGCAATAATCGGATTGCCATCAAAATCCTGTGCATCAGGGGACATATTGGCGTTCATGGCAATTTGGAAAGTAAGCCCCAAATCCGTGATGCTCTTAATATCTTTTGCTTCGGGAATATATGCCCATTTTTCTCCGGTTGCCATAAAGCGCTTCATGGCATCCAAGGTTCCCCACTGGCCGTCTCTTCCGTCCGGTCTGAACCAACGCGAGGACATATACACATCCGAATATCTGCCGCCAGCCTGCGCAGCCGCTTCATCCTTGATTTTTTTGATACTATACGAAATGAGTGTTTCGTCTTGCTCGGCAATGGGACTGCCATCTGCAATCACGATAAGCCCTCTATCATCCCAAAATACCTTTTTACCCATTGCCTCTACCATGGCACGAAGAGGGATAAAGGTTCTGTCGTTATAGGTATTGGCAGCAACATCAAGCGTTTTTTCCACTCCGCTTACCTTCATCTTATCCGATCCTAGCACCATTTCCACATTGGCAGCACCGCTTTTAACGAAAATGGTTTGGGTTGCCTCGTCCCATCCTACATTGGCACCAAATGCCTCTGCGATAAATCGAACCGGCACCAAGGTTCTTCCACCAAATACAAATGGACTCACGTTTGGATTATCTTTATCAATAAGGGAATATTTATTGCCTACTCTTGCCATGGGAGTATCTACAACAAGCGCAACAGCACCCTCCATCTTTGTTTTTAGATCTGCGTCTGCATGATCAAAGGTTGGAATAACTCCTTCGCTCGTGCCAATCACTGTAGCGGCGGGAGCCACCGGCTTTGCAGTTACCACGGGCGCAGCAGGCACCGTTGTACCAGTCGTACTGGCGGCACTAACACCCTTGCCATCTGTGGCGCTGTATACAAAATTATCAAATGCGTATTTTGCAAAAAAAGGACCATCACTGGCTGCTCCGGGATTCATAATGGAAACCGTTTTCATCGTAACGCCACCATTGATAGGGGAAGGAGCAGAATAGGCGCTTGCCATGAGAGCAGCTTCTCTAAAGGGCCATTTCTTTCCTTTTAATGTACCATTTAAATACACATCATATGTATGCGCATCCAAATCGATATCGTACTTAATCTTCACAAAATCCTTTGCGCCGCCAAGGCTAATAGGGCTACCTTCAGCGGTAAACTGGCATCTTAGCTCGGTTGCACTCACAAAAGTAGTGATATATGGGAAAGGTGCGTTCTTCTGGCCGGCATCGTCTGAGTCTGCGCCGATTAAATAAACGCATAAAGAATCATTTGAAGCAGAGTCCGGCTTGTATTCATACTCAAAGCTTGCCTTTCCGCCGGTTTTTGCGGACGGGATGCTATACGAAGCATATTGGTAAGAATTAAAGGCCGCTTTGTCTTTAAACTCCTTGTCAATAACCGCCATATTGTTTCCGCTTGCACGTTCTTTTACGGTATAGCCGTCCTTGGCAGACCCGGCAAGGTCGCCAACTGCCTTTGCATCAAATTTTTCTTCCAATAATACAATGGGAGCTTCTGCAGCAAATGCTAAACCGGATAAACTCGATAGGAGCATCATGGTAAGCAAAAGCAATGATACACATTTTTTCATTTCAAGTCTCCTCCTACTTTTTTAATATTATTTTATAATAATATATATATTATAAACTGCTAATAATTATTTGTCAATCACAGTTTGCATTGCATGACATATTTTGTTAATATTGTATGGTTTGATGATACCGTTTTATGAATCTTCACCAAAACCGTTCCCATACAAAAACACATAAAAAAAGCTGTAAAGCATGATTTGGATTTTCTAACAAATCCGCGGCAATCCCTCGCCATATAAAACATCAATCATCCGCTTCCCTTGTAACGCAGTAATGAGACGCACACCACCCTCCTGCGTAATACTTCCGATGATACTGGCATGCTGCCCATATTTGCTTCGACGAATAATTTGAAGTGCCTTCTGTGCTTGCCCTTTGGGTACGACGGCAATCATTTTCCCTTCATTCGCCATATAAAGAGGGTCAAGCCCCAACACCCCGCATAGGCCGGTTACCTCTTTGGTAATAGGCAGAGAATTTTCTAATATTTCTACTCCACAAAGCGAACTGCTTGCTATTTCGCATAGCACAGTGGCAAGACCGCCCCGCGTTACATCACGCATACATTTTATATGAATATTATTTTGAAGAAGGTTTAAGACCATAGAACGAAGTGGTGCACAATCACTTTTTATGTTGCTTTGAATTCCCATTCTTTCTGAGATAATGGAGCCATGATGCTCTCCTAAATTTCCGCTGAGTATAATGGCATTGCCCGGTTTGCACTTGGATATACCAATGCCATCCTTCATGATTTCTCCTATTCCTGCGGTGTTGATATATATGCCGCCCTTCCCTTCAATTACCTTTGTATCCCCTGCTACAATTTTCACCCTTGCTTCTGCCGCAGCGGCTTTCATTGACAGTACAATATTTTCGATGGTTTCCAGTTCGCAGCCCTCTTCAATAATAAACCCACAAGTAAGATATTTTGGTTTTGCACCCATCATTAAAAGGTCGTTTACCGTTCCGCATATGGCAAGCTTGCCAATATCCCCACCATGAAAAAACAGGGGCGTTACAACAAAACTATCTGTGGTAAATGCTATTTTTTTTGCTGTTTGAACAACGGCAGCATCTTCTAGGCGACGCAGCACCTTATTATCAAAATGCTTTAAGAATACATCGTTAATTAAGTTGCTCATTTGCTTCCCACCACTGCCATGGGACATATCAATTCTCATGCAAACCTCTCCATTCAGCTTGGCAAAGCGCCACTATTGTACCAAATCCCACATGCTCCTTCACTTGAAACCATACATGGCCCAACGGCGTTTATGGGCGAGCATATTGTGCCAAATAACGGACAGTCCGTAGGGTTGATGCGTCCTAAAATAACATCACTGCATCTGCATGCACTCGGCAGATCATTGAAAGGTGCCGCTACATCGCAAGCAGCCTCAAATTGGGCATATTCCCTCTTAAGCCTTAATCCGGACCCGGCTATCATACCTATCCCTCGCCAGTATTCATCGCAAACTTCAAAATATTGATGAATGAGGCCATATGCCTTTTGATTGCCACTACCCGACACGACACTGGGATACAAATTTTTTGCTTTGCATTCATTATTCATGATTTGCCGTGCAATCTCATGCACGGCGATGAGTATATGCTCTCCTTCAAATCCGGCTACCACAAACGGCCTTTGAAAGCGTGCTGCCAAATCTTCATACACCAGATATCCCAAAATCACACTAACATGTCCCGGGCATAGAAATCCATCAATCTTATTTTCATTTTGACAAATAAATTCAAGCGCGGGTATCATTGATTTTAACGAAGTGCAAAGCTGAATATTTTTTAAGTTCTCTTTTATTGCTTCTTCTACGATTAAGGCATATATTGGTGTTGTTGTCTCAAAGCCTATTGCACTTACGATATATTGTGTGTGCGGATCCTTCGCCGCCATCGCAAGGATAGAATGTGGTGCATACATTACCTTCACATGTCCGCCCCTCGCCTTGGCCTCTGTGAGCGACATGTGGGTGCCCTTTACCCTCATCATATCTCCAAATGCTAAGACGCAGTAATTTTCTCGAAAAGCATATGCAATGAGGGAATCGATATACTGTGCCGACGAGACGCACACCGGGCATCCCGGACCTGAAATTAATTTTATTTGCGGCGATATAAGGCTTCTGATGCCATTTTTAAAGATACTGGAAGTATGCGTTCCGCAAACCTCCATTATCCGAATTTCTCTGCCGCGATATTCCTTTAAAAAATTGATGACACTGCTCATCGTTTGCACGGATATCCTCCTTAAAGCTCAGCGAAAAGCTGTGCTAACTCCTGTGCCTTATCCTGCTTTAATATTTCAAGAACGCATCCGGCGTGAATGAGCACATCATCACCAACCTTGGGCGAAATGAGCTTTACACTCACCTCACACATGTTATGATTGATATCTACCTTAGCGGTATCACCATGAATTTCAATTATTTTTCCGGGAACTGCAATACACATCTTTCTCACCTCATCAGTCCAATATATGCTTGACCCAAACTTAATCCTCCATCATTTGGTGGAACGGACATATTGTAAAATACCTCAAAATCGCATTCTTCTAATAAATCCAAGGTTTTTTCTAATAAAACCGTATTTTGGAATACGCCACCACTGAGCGCAACAAT
>CAZQDP010000062.1:0-14179 GCA_964592375.1 uncultured Eubacteriales bacterium
TTGAAAAAAGAAGGATGAGCGAAAATGGATAAATTAGATTACAAAAAAGTGTATAAGGACTTATATTGTCCAAAGGCCAAACCCTCCATCATTACGGTTCCTTCGATGCATTTTGCATTGATAGAAGGAAAGGGAGATCCAAATGGGGAGCAGTTTGCCCTTGCTACCGCTGCGCTTTATGGTTTTAGCTATGCGGTGAAGATGTCTTATAAAAGCAAAGATATTCCGGTGGGATTTTTCGATTATGCGGTTTTCCCGCTGGAGGGTGAATGGGATTTGGTAGATAAGAGCAAGTCCGCAAAAGACAAAAGCAATTATGCCTACACCATCATGATTCGTCAGCCGGATTTTTTAACCGATGCACTCTTTGAACGGTTTAAAACAGAGACGAAAA
This sequence comes from uncultured Eubacteriales bacterium, assembly GCA_964592375.1. Classification (GTDB taxonomy): domain Bacteria; phylum Bacillota; class Clostridia; order RUG12999; family RUG12999; genus CAZQDP01. The sequence goes on from CAZQDP010000062.1 coordinate 395, forward strand.
TGAAAAAAGATAATGATTATATTGATAGAATAAGATATGAAAAGGTAACGGAAGGACTGTGCTGCCAAATGCTTCATGTGGGTAGCTATGATAGCGAAACCGCAAGTTTTGATATCATGAGGCAGTATTGCACGGACTGTGGATATGAGCGAATTTCACAAAAACATAAAGAGATATACCTTTCAGACCCCCGCAAGACAGAGATGGACAAGCTCAAAACGGTTTTAAGATTTAAAATAGCTGAAAAAGCATAGGGGTTTTGGGCTGTTTTATTATTTGCCGCTTTGGGAAAATAAGTTGATATAAAGGGTTTGGTTTTTATCAGCTTCGGCATAAAAAACATCCTCCGGCTTTGCATTGTAGGTTTTTTGCAACTCCGTGCGAAGCCATTGTTCATTTACATTGACATATTGCAAGATATCGGTGAAAATTGCCCCATCCATGATAATGGGGAAGGTGATATTTTCCTCAGGCTGTGCAATATTCATATCCTGAATGGTAACAGGTCTGGCACTATTTTTGGGTATTACCGAAATATTTCCACCCAGTTCTAACATTGCGAAATTGACATCGGCAAGCTTTGTGTACCCTTGCACTCTGAGCATTGACATAAGAGAAAATATGCTCAGTCGATTTTTTTTAAGCTGCTCCTTGTTGATAACACCATTTGCCACAAGAATTGACGGAGCATAATCGACCCGGTAAAACTTTCTATTGAGTGAAATCTTTCCAATGATGATGATGGCTAAGGATAGTAATATAATTCCGAAGGTTGTTTTAAAGGAATCCTTGTTCACCAAAGGCTGTGACACGACGTTGGATATAATCATCAGTATCCCTATATCAAATGGAGTGAGCTGCAAAAGAGACTTTTTGCCAATGATGATGCTAATAAACCAAATACCCAATATGAGGATAATACAACGGATGGCGTAAACAATGAGTGAGAGCATAAAAAATTCTCCTTTACGGTTTTGGTGATATGGAGGTTATATTATTATATATATAAAGTGATGCAAGCCCTTCCTTGGCGACTTCCTTCGCATCTTTTTGCAATATGGCACGATGAAAACGGGTTAGATAAACATTTAAAAATGTAAAATCCGACTCTGCATATTTCACAGCGACAATAAAGTTGCCCCTGTTCCATATTTCTTCTACTTTTTGCGACTGAAGCTGTGCTTTTTCCCAGTCGCCAGCATCCGCATACTTTATTGCGCTCTCCATAGCGGCAACAAAGTTGTTTTCGCCAAAACTAAATAAAAAATACTGCGCGCTTGTAATCAAAATAAGCAATACAATAATGCTTGATATGAGGAATAGGGCTATCGTTTTTTCTTTCATGTTACACCTCAAACGCTTGTGGCTATGCTATTGTTAAAACGAATTGCGTAATTATCATTATTATTGGTGTTAATCAAAAAAATATTCTATTTATGAAATAATGTACATGGAGAGTATGCATTGATAAATAAAACAAAAAAGTCCGAAACCCTTTTAAAAAGGCTCATCGGACTTTTTTCTACTGTGTTAGGACGTCACCTTTGAGACAATTTGCACCCATAAGTACACATACTTACACATTATACACGGTTAATAAAATTGGTTTATAAAATTTTATTGACGAATCGCCAGACCTTTCGCTTGGCTTTGAAAATCATAAAGCACTCCGATGTAAGCCAGCTTTTCTGATTTAAGGAGCATGACTACTACTGTTACCACATTAGTTTATTATAAGTGAGTATTAACGCCTCCTCATTATTTCACAATAATACCTAATTTGATTTATCGTTTATATGTACTTCAAATTGAGGAGAACGCCCATTTGCTCCAAAAAGTAGAATCGATGGTAATGATTTGCACCAAATGTAGTAACTTTCGTTAGGAGTGGCTTGATTACCTGCAGTCATAGTCCAATACTCACCTAATTCACTATCACCACAATTAATTAGCATCCCAGAACCTGTAGGCAAATCTCTTGGGCCAATCATAATAGACGGATCTACTATTTCCTTCTCCGAGAATGGTATTGCAGCAAGGAAAGGTGCCCAAACACCTGCTCTCGGTCTAACTTCTATGGCAATTGATTTTTCACCATTTTGATTTTTATGTATACGAAGATGATATGGTTGAATATTTTGTCTCTGTATTTGTTGTGTTCTGCCATCCGCAGCAGCAACAATACGTTCTTTCCAGTCCGGATCAGAAATACTAACATATAATCTTGTTCTAATACCTGCCGGAATTAAATTTGTGTCGCTGGGACCAAGAAAAAGTGCAATTATCGGAAAAGTTTGACCACGCACATTAAGAGCACGATCTAAAGCATATGCAAATTCTTCTCTACATGCCTCACTTAAAAGACTATTGTTTGTTGCAACCAGTAGCCATGCATCGCTTTCGTCTTGCGAAGTAATAAAAGATTCTATTTGTTGCCAAAGCCTTTTTCCTGCGGTAATGTTCCATCTATCTAATTTTACTGTTAACCCAGCCGCTAATAATTCTTGAGCAACAAAGTCAACATCGCCATAAGTATTATCGCTCCAATTATAGGTAATCCATATTTTAGCCATCGAATATCTTCCTTTCTGTCACCTAATATAGTGTAGTAATATAAAGATTAAAATTTGTTTCTATACAACAAAAACCCCTAAAGCAGGGGTTTTTGCCCCCTGAGATTGTCTCAAAGGTGACGTCTTTATATGGCTGCGGGACTAGGATTTGAACCCAGACAAACAGAGTCAGAGTCTGTCGTGCTACCATTACACAATCCCGCAATAAGAGGGGTGAGAACCAATGGTTCTCTTTAGTTTGCCACGCAAAATAATAAATAACCCCATTTGCGGGCAGTTTGGTGCGAGAGACGGGACTTGAACCCGTACGGTAAAACCACACGCCCCTCAAACGTGCGCGTCTGCCAGTTCCGCCACTCTCGCAAAACAACTGAACGAATGATATTATAGCAGAAGCGACCAGATTTGTCAATACCAAAGGAGCCATATTTTCAAATAAAGCGGCCATATTAAGCTAGTTGCCTTTATCATGCCCAAAAACCAGAAATAAAATGAGCCACCCATATCAATAAGGTAGCCCTGCAAAACATTGCCTGAAAATGGGTGAAAGTATAAAAGTGTACATAGGTAAAGCATCTTTTAGGGCGCATTACGCAATAAACGTTGTTTTAGACAAAAATTTGCTCTTTTGGATAAAGACATGAACAAAATTGTTTTGTACAATGATGATGTAAAAGGAAGCTGGATATGAAAAGGACAGTAGAAGAGATTTGCTTTTTATAAAATCTGATAGGGAGGTAAAAATATGCCTTTGGGAATTGGCATTATCGGCTGTGGTAATATTACAAGGCAGAGGCATGCACCCGAATACAGTAGCAACAAGGACTGCGAAATTGCTGCATTTTGCGATCCCGTGCAGGAGAGGGCGGCAGAGCTTTCTGCACGATATGGCGGGCGCATATATACAAGCTACAAAGCGCTATTATCCGATGAAAGGGTAGAGGCTATCAGCGTATGCAGTGCCAATCATACCCACGCTGAAATTGCAATTGAGGCGCTTTATATGGGTAAACATGTGCTTTGTGAAAAGCCAATGGCTACCGGGAGTGCGCAAGCTATGGCAATGATAGAGGCTCAGAAAGCTTCGGGCAAAGTCCTTATGATTGCACATAATCAAAGGTTTTTCCCTGCTCATATCATGGCAAAAAATATTCTTGAAAAGGGAGAGCTGGGAAGGGTCATTTCCTTTCGGACGACCTTTAAGCACAGTGGGCCGGAATATTGGACCATCGATAAAGCAAGCAACTGGTTTTTTGACAAAGCAAAGGCTTCCTTCGGCGTTCTTGGAGACTTAGGTATTCATAAAATTGACCTCATTTCGTATTTGCTTTCAGATAAAATTGTAAACGTTTCTGCAAGGATGGCAACACTGCATAAAGAGGGAGCAACGGTGGAGGACAATGCTTTTTGTATTTTTCAGACACAAAAAGGAGTGATGGGCTCCATGGAGGTGAGTTGGTCTAACTATGGCAGCGAGGAAAACAATACAGTGATTTATTGTGAAAAAGGAACCATGAGTCTTTGTAGCGACCCTGAGCATGGACTTATCATCACCATGCCAGATGGTAAAAAGAGTTGCCATCAAGTAGGGGGCGCTTCCACCAATGATGAGCAAATCCCTTCGGGGGTCATTAATGCTTTTATTCACAGCATTTTAGAAAGCGAACCTGTTTTGATATCAGGACAAGACGGCTATGATGGACTTCGAGTATTAGAGGCATGTGTGTTATCTAGTAAAACGGAAAAAATGCAGTATGTATGCATATAGAGGAGTGGGTTAAATGAAAGGGAAAAAGATTGTATTTACAAATCCATGGGAGGTGGAATTGCAAGAGGCAGACTTGCAAAAGCCAGCAAAAGATGAGGTTCTTATTAAAAACCACTATAGCGTGATTAGTGCCGGAACCGAACTTGCTTGCCTTTCGGGCTCAGAGAGCGATTGGTTTAAAATGCCAGCCAGCCCGGGGTATGCGGCTGTGGGTGAAATCCTTGCAAAGGGGGAGGATGTAAAAAACTTTGAAGTGGGTGAGAGGGTATTCCACTACGGTATTCACGCACAATATCAGGTCTGCAAGGCAGGGGGATTTATCATCAAGGTAGGTGAAACTAAAAACGAAGCATACATTCCCTTCACCCGTATGGCAACCATTGCATATACCGCCATTCGAGTATCAAGCATTGAGGTGGGCGATGATGTGGTCGTGATGGGGCAGGGGCTGATAGGCAACCTTGCAGGGCAGCTTGCACGTTTGCAGGGCGCAAGGGTCATTGCAGTGGATATAAGTGATCAGCGCCTTGCGGTAGCAAAAGTGTGTGGTGCATATGCAACAATCAACTCGGCAAAGTCGGATTTTGTGCAGGAGATTAAGGCACTTACAGAAGGCAGGGGCGCATCTACACTTATTGAAGCGACCGGTAACCCAAAGGTTGCACTCAGTAGCACAGGTGCCATTGCAAGGCGTGGAGAAATGATTTTATTAGGTACACCAAGAGGTGAGTATGTAACAAATGTTGTGCCATTTTTACGGAATTCTCATATATGTGAATTTGATATTTCTATCAAAGGTGCGCATGAATGGAAGTACCCCACTCGGCGAGATGCTTATGCCAAGCATTCACTAGAGCGAAATACACATATTACCTTTGGGCATATGGAAAGAGAAGAGCTGAAAATAGCGCCGCTACTGAGCAAGATGGTATTGCCGGAGCAAATGAAACAAGCCTATAAGGGGCTGAAGAATAGTCAAGACAAATTCATCGGTGTTGTAATTGATTGGACAAAATAAGAAAAAGAAAAGAGGATGATGAGATTGACTTCAAGAGAGAGACTGCTAAAGACACTGGCAGGCGAAAAAACAGATTATGTACCTGTTATGCCGGATACCTCCAATATGATACCGGCAAAGCTTACGGGCAAACCATTTTGGGATATATATCTATATAAGGATATTCCTCATTGGCAAGCATATATTCGTTGTGCCAAAAAGTTTGGTTATGACTCTTTGATGGATGGATATGCCGCCATCCGGTTTGAAGAGTTTGGTGAGATTGATATGGAATACAAGGAAGCCATTGTGTTCCAAAATGAGGAGAGAATCATTACGCGAAGATACAAAAAGCAGGGGGGGCGCATGATATGGACTGAGAATACAACTGTCTATTATAGGGATATGCCGCCAACCTACAATTTGCACTACACAAAGGCAAAGGTGGACGAGACACCTGCCACTTATGAGGATGTGACACCTCGCACTTTGTGGCCCGAAGGGGAAGAACTTTTGCGCATTGTAAAGAGCGAAATGGGCGATCAAGGTCTTGTAGGTGTGTTTTGTGGATATTTGAGCCTGATATGCAGTGAGCAAGGAATTTATAATTATTACGATGACCCGGAAAGCTTTGAAATTCGGGCCATAGAGCTATTAGAACGGAGCAAAAAAAAGCTGCACAAGCTGATGAGCCTTCCGGTAAAACCGGATTTTATATGCCTAGGATCCTCCGGATCTCAGATTTTCAATACCCCTGATATGTTTCGAAAACTCAGTTTTCCTTATTTAAAAGAAATGACCGCCCTGTGCAAAGCGTACGGCATTCCAAGCCATGTGCATTCCTGCGGCCCTGAAAAGAGATTGGTCAAAATGGCGGCCGAGGAAACCGATCTTACCATCATTGATCCTTTGGAAATTCCGCCCATGGGGGATTGCAATTTAAAGGAATTAAAACAGCTCTACGGACACAAATTGGTATTAAAGGGCAATATACATACTACGGATGTCATGCTCAGAGGCAGCACGCAGGATGTGGTGCGCGCATCGAAACAAGCCATTGACGATGCCGCTGAGGGCGGGAGATTTATACTGTCTACCGGCGATGAATGCGGAAGGGATACGCCGCTTGAGAATATCGAAGCGATGATAGATACGGCAAGAACATATGGAAAATACTAATAAAAGGAGAAAATGACATGCTGGAAATTCTAAATGGAATACATGTTGGAATTCAAAGCTGGTGCTTTCGAGAGCTTGGGGGGAATGATAACAACATTAAAGCCTTGAAAGAGGCAAATATTGATCGAATTGAGCTATGCGGCATACATGTGAATGTAGCCGATGCACAAAATGTAGAGGAAACCCTTGCGCTATATGCGCAAAATGGAATTGAGGTATCTGCCTATGGGGTTGATGGTTTTGGAGCCAATGAAGCTGCATTGCGCCTTAAATTTGAATTTGCCAAAAAAGCTGGCATCAAGGTGATGGGGGCAGATCCTCACCCGGAGGCATATGCACTCATTGACAAGCTTTGCAATGAATACAATATCAAAGTGGCCATTCACAATCATGGCAGAGTCCACCGGTATGGAAAGCTGAGCCAAATCAAAGAGGCGTTTGAAAAGACCGGCCCCAATATCGGTTTATGCCTTGATACTGCATGGGCAATGGATGCAGGGGAGGATCCTGTTACGTGGATTCTGGCCTGTGGGGACAGATTGTATGGCATTCATTTTAAAGATTTTTTGTTTGATGATATGGGCGAGCCCATCGAAACAGTGCTCGGTTCAGGGAACCTTTGCTTAAAAGCAGTAATGGACGCGCTAGAGGCGGTTAACTTTTCCGGATATGCAACCATTGAATACGAAGGAGAAGCTCAAAATCCGGTTCCAAGCATTATCAAATGCGTCAAAGCACTTGAAGAAATGGCCTAAATTAAATGCCTCCGCTATGATAAGAAAAGCTACAGATACATATGTGTAGCTTTTTTTTATTGTGCATAGCACATGGCAGTTGACAACGATCATAGTTTTAGGTACAATAAGACTTGGAAACGCCCCTTATTTGGAGGTGAATATCGTGGGATTAGAGGCATTAGATAGTATCTCGCCATACGTGCGAAGTGTAAGGATTGACAAGGTTTTTTCGCTTGCAGGAGAATGGACGGATACAGAAAATGTATTTACGTATATAGAGAGCGGATCGGCGGATTTTATTTTAAACGGCACAACATATGAGCTGCAGCAGGGAGATGCACTGATTATTTACCCACTGCTGAAGCACTATATTAAATCCACCTCCGTGGAGCCGCTTATTCAATATATTTTTTCATTTGATCTCTGTTTTGACCCTCTAAGAGAAGAGATAAGCTGTACCAATGCGCAGGATAAGTCTAAGGTAAATATCGACCCTCGGGAGCAATTCTTTGCAGATAATTTTGTAATAGCGAAGCTTGACGAAATAGAGCAAACACTTCTGAAAAACAAATTTCTGCTATTGCATAAAGAATACTATAGTAAAGATGAGTATGCAAGGCTTGCAATCAAAGGCATTGTGATTGATATGCTCACCATGCTGCTTCGGAGCGCAAGAGAGAAGCCTCCCATTGCACATAGAGAAAAAAATGCTTTGGCTTGGGCAAATATTGAAAAAGCAGTGGTATATATTCGCAAGCACTTTAGCGAAGAGGCACTTTCCAACGAGCAGATTGGACGTGCAGTGCAGCTTTCACCCAATTATTTGGTTTCCTTATTTAAAAGCCAGTTGGGCGTGACCATGCATCGGTATTTAAACTGCGTACGAGTGGAAGAGGCAAAAAAGTTGATGCAAAACAGCACCATGAATTTTACCCAAATAGCACAAAAGGTTGGATTTTCCGATACCCATGTGTTTTGCAAGACTTTTAAAAAACTTGCATCACTCACGCCCGGAGAGTTTAAACGCACACACACTTGCCATCCCGGAAAACTTGGACCATAGCGGCATGAACTGGAAAACGAATTTTAAATAAGTGGAAGGATGAAAAAACTTGTTTCAGGCACTTTCGGCGGCTTTTAACAGCACGCTGACATTATTTATTTATGTACTTGGCGGATTTATATTACGCAAAACAGGCATTGTCAAAAAAGACTTTTCCGCGGGGTTATCCGCTTTATTGTTTAATCTGTTGATACCGGCGTTGATGCTGGATATTCTCACGACCTCCATGAAGGCTGACATGCTGATAAAAGAAGGAAGCCTTTTTCTTGTATGCACGGCAATCATTGCGCTTTCCTATTTTTTCACTCGGCCTCTGGCAGGACTATTTACAAAGGATAGGCAGGAGGAGAATACCTTCTTTTTTGCCATGATCTATTCCAATTTTGGATTTATGGGGCTTCCGGTCATTCAAGCACTGTGCGGAAAGGAAGCACTTTTGGCCTTTACCTTTTACACAATGCCGCTGTACTTAACCGTAAATGTACTTGGGGCAAATATCCTCAGTAGCACAAAAAAAGAACAGAAAACCTCTATTGGCTCTGTTCTAAACACGGTAACCATTGCTATTTTACTGGGTATAGTGATGGGCCTTTTGGGGCTGAAACTGCCCACGGTAATCGGCACCGCGGTAAGTGCCCTAGGCAACTGCGTAACACCACTGTCAATGCTACTGATTGGAATTATTTTAGGAACAGGCAGTATCAAGGAGATGCTGGGCGACTATCGGATTTATCTATTATCTGCCATTCGTCTCATTGCCATTCCACTGCTGGTTGCCGGCGTTTTGATTTTATTTGGCGCTTCGGGTATTTATTTAACCATTCCCGTTATGATCAGTGCCATGCCCATTGCAGCAAACAGTGCCATTTTATCTGAAATCGGTGGGGGAGGAAATGCCTACCTTGCGGCCAAATGTGTATTTGTTTCCACCATGCTCTCGCTGCTTACCATTCCCATCTTTGCAGCTTTCTTTTCATAAGCCGGAAGAAAGGTCCGCAACTTGCGTAAGAGCGCTTTTTGCAGTCTGCAGATTGCGTTCTTTTTTGTTTTTTATATCTTTGGTTTGCATGAGCCCAAAAGAAGCGTTCATTGGCTGGAATTTGGATACGGCGCCTCCGGAGATATATGCTGCAAGGGAGCCAATGGCAGTGGTATTTGGAAAAATGATATCCGGCTTGTCGCTCAGCCTTCGTGCTAAATTCACACCAGCCAAAAAACCGGAAGATACGGATTCCACATAACCCTCCACACCGGTCATCTGTCCTGCAAAAAACACATTTTTAAGCCCCTTCATCGCATACGAAGCCGAAAGCAGGGCCGGTGAATTAAGATATGTATTTCGGTGCATCACGCCAAAGCGTTCAAAATGGGCATTGGCAAGTGCAGGAATGAGCCCGAAAACCCTTTGTTGTTCTCCCCATTTTAAATGAGTTTGAAAACCCACGATATTATAGAGAGAGCCTTCCTTATTGTCACGGCGAAGCTGTACCACCGCATAGGGCTGTTTGCCGGTAGCAGGGTCAATAAGGCCAACAGGCTTTAGCGGACCGTAGCGCAGGGTGTCCTCGCCACGCCTTGCCATGACCTCCACCGGCATGCAACCTTCAAATACATTTTTATCAATATCCTTCTCTTTGGCACACTCTGCGCGGGTTAGCTCGTTCCAAAAGAGGAGGTATTCATCCCTTGTCATTGGGCAGTTGATATAATCGGCCTCACCCTTATCGTACCTGGAGGCAATAAAGGCATGCTCAAAATCGATGCTGTCATGTGTGATAATGGGCGCTGCCGCATCGTAGAAATATAAATTTTCGCTTCCTGTTTGCATTTTGATATTTTCAAATAATGCAGGGGTGGTAAGGGGTCCTGTGGCTATCACCGCATTTTGCTTGGGCAAAGAGGTAAGCTCCCTGCATTCCACCGTAATGCCAGGATGGCTTTTGATAAGCCGGGTTACCATGTTAGAAAACTCGCTTCTGTCCACCGCCAGTGCACCGCCTGCCGGCACACGGGTGCTATCGGCGCATTGCATAATAAGAGAGCCCAATATTCTGAGCTCTTCTTTGAGAAGACCTATGGCATTTTGAATATCAGCGGCCCGGAGGGAATTACTGCAAACAAGCTCGGCAAAACCTTCATAATGATGGGCAGGGGTGAATTTCACGGGTTTCATTTCATAGAGCGTTACCTCTATGCCGCGGCGTGCAAGCTGCCAAGCAGCCTCACACCCTGCAAGCCCTGCACCTACCACGATTGCTTTATTCTCCGGCATCTTCTTTTTCCTCCGGCTTCACCTTTTCATTGTAGCTACAGCCCTTATCCATGCAAACCTTGGTTTTCTTTCTTCTAAAATTATTCACCAATATCATTTTGCCGCAAACGGGGCATTTTTCATCAGTAGGGGTATCCCATATCATAAAGCTACACTTGGGGTTATTTTCACAGCCAAAATATTTTATACCCTTTTGAGATTTTTTTGCTAAAATTTTGCCGCTGCATAAAGGGCAGGCTATGCCTGTCTCCTCTGTGATTGGCCGCGTATTTTTGCATTCAGGAAAACCAGGGCAGGCTAAAAACTTTCCGTACCTACTCTCGCGGACAACCATATTTCGTCCGCATTTTTCACAAGGAATATCCGTTTCCACCGGCTGGATTTTAATTTTTTCTATGCCTTTATCTGCTTTTTCCAGGTCGATTTCAAAATTCTTATAAAAGCTTTTGAGCAAATCCACCCAATTGTATTTGCCTTCTTCAATCTCATCAAGTTTATTTTCCATATTGGCAGTAAATTCAATATCCACTATTTCTTTAAAGTGCTCACGCATAAGATCCGTTACAATCATTCCGATTTGCGTAGGCTTTAAGGTGCGCTTTTCCTTTTCCACATACCCACGGGAGATGACGGTGGTGATGGTGGGCGCATAGGTGCTCGGGCGGCCGATGCCGTCTTCTTCCAAGGCTTTAATGAGGGTCGCTTCCGTATACCTGGGGGGAGGCTGGGTAAACTTTTGCTTCGGAGTAAGGCTCTTTTTGGTTAGCGCATCACCCTTTTCCAAAGTGGGTAAATCCTGCTCCTGATCATCATCATCTTCAGTTTTGTCCTGCCCTTCGATATACAGGGTCATAAAGCCGGCGAAAAGCACATTAGAGCCGGATGCACGGAAAATATAGCCGCCTGCCGCCACATCGACGGTAATGGTTTGCACTTGTGCACTTTCCATTTGGCTGGCCATAAACCTTTCCCAAATCAGTTTATATAGTTTATATTGATCGGTGGAAAGAGAGTCCTTGATTTTTTCCGGCGCCAAATCAATCATCGTGGGCCGGATGGCTTCATGGGCATCTTGGGCATTCTTTTTATTTTTATAAATCCTTTTCTCCTTGGGGAGATATTCTTCGCCCCATTTTTGCACAATATACTCTCTGGCAGAAAGGGCTGCCTCATCGGCAATACGAACGGAATCAGTACGCATATAGGTAATAAGACCCACCGTGCCAATGCCGGGGATATCAATGCCCTCATACAGCTGCTGTGCGCAAAGCATGGTACGCGCCGAAGCAAAACTGATTTTACGAGAAGCCTCCTGCTGCATGGTGCTGGTGATAAAAGGTGGCTGAGGAAGTCTTTTTTTCACATTTTTCTTTACATTCTCTACGCAAAAAGATGCATTGGTAACGGCATCCACCACTTTTTCCGCATCCTCCTGAGAAGTCAAATCCATTTTTCCTTTTTCGGATCCCCAAAATTTTGTGGTAAAAGTCTTTTTGCTTTCATTATGCATGAGGGCCAAGGAGATAATCCAGTACTCTTTCTCCTCAAAGGCCAAAATCTCCTTTTCTCTATCACAAATAATCCGTACCGCCACAGACTGAACTCGGCCGGCCGATAAACCTTTTTTCACTTTTTTCCAGAGAATGGGGCTGATTTTATACCCCACGATACGATCAAGAATTCTGCGTGCCTGCTGTGCATCCACCAAGCTGTAATTGAGGCTTCGTGGATTTTGAATTGCAGCTTGTACAGCAGATTTTGTAATTTCATTAAACACAACTCTTTGTGCTTTTTCCTCGGATAATTCAAGCGTTTTTGCCAAATGCCAAGAAATTGCTTCACCCTCACGGTCAGGGTCGGTCGCCAGAATAACATTTTTGGCGCTGGCGGCGGCCTCCTTTAGGGCGCTGATCAGCTGGGTTTTATCACGAATGACAATATATTTAGGAGTGAAATTATTTTCAATATCCACGCCCATATGACTTTGGGGCAGGTCACGAACATGCCCCATCGAAGCCATGACCTCATAATCCTTGCCTAAATATTTCTTGATTGTTTTTGCTTTTGCAGGGGACTCCACAATTACCAAATTGTGTGCTGCCATGGTTTAATCAATCCTCTCTAGTGGTTCAGTCAATCTTGCGAGGCATATTATCAGTTTGCGTCTTTTTAAAAAGCAAAAGGCCTATGCCCCAAAGAGATACTATTTTTAAAAATACTACAGTTCATTCGCTTTGTAAAGCCGATTATATGCTAAAAAAAGAAACTATGTCTCTATTTCTCCGTTTTTCTTTGCCGCATGGCCTCATACATAGCAATCGATGCGGCAACTGCCGCATTCAGTGACTCAGCCTGTCCATCCATGGGGATACGCACGCTAAAATCACAAAGCGCCAAGAGATCCTTCTGCATGCCGGTAGCTTCACTGCCAATGATAAGAGCGCTCTTGCCTGAAAGCGTGGCGCAATACAAATCCTGGCCCAGTGCAGGGGATGTGCCGACAATGCTATATCCATGCTCCTTCATTTCTAAGATGCACTGCTCACTATCTATGCAGTGCACGACCGGCAGATGAAAGATGGAGGACATGGTGGCACGAATGACCTTTGGACTGTACACATCGGTACAGCCTGGGAGTAGCACCACTGCGTCCGCGCCCAGTGCATCCGCACTGCGGATAATGGTGCCTAAATTTCCGGGATCTGCTATGCCATCGCAAAGAACCACAAGGCCCTTTGCCTTTTGCAGAACCTCGGCCATATCTATCATCGGCATTTTAGCCACTGCCACAACGCCCTGGGGAGTTACGGTATCCGTCAGCTCCCGCATAACAGGCTCCGTTGCTTCATATACCTTAAAGGCCTCACTGCATAAATCGTGAGGAATGGGCATGCCACGAAGTGCCACCAAAAGCTCAATTTGCGCACCGCAAGCAAGGGCATCCGATACCAAGCGAGCACCCTCAATAACAAATTGGCGCTGCTCATAGCGGGCTTTTTTTTGTGATAAAAGTTTTTTAATATGCCGCACGGTAGTGCCTTGGCGGCTTTCTAGTAAATCCATGTTCCCACTCCGTTTCCTTACCTGCAATTATCTGCATACCATCGTGGTAACAGAAAAATGGTGAAAAACAATCTCAATTTGACCATTATACCACAAAATGATACAATTGACAAATATTTTTAAAATCTTTTAT
>CAZQDP010000063.1:0-13914 GCA_964592375.1 uncultured Eubacteriales bacterium
TCAACAACTTTATGAAAATTCTCCCCTTTTTGGTGCATATGTATTAAAAAAAGAGCGAAAAAGTAAGGTTCTTTGGATTGTTCGCTCATTTTCTTTTTCAAATATTTTATTATTTACATTAAAACGCAATTATGGTATACTATAATAACATCAATTTGAATGCGTCTTCACATTTTACAGAGGATAAGAAAGGAAATATGCATATGGTGGATAACACCGAGGAAATGATTGAAATTGCAGTTTTGGTCGGAGTGGATACGGGCAGAGGTGATGATCGCGCAACGCCAGAGACCATGAATGAATTAGCAGAGCTTGCGCATACAGCAGGAGCGCAGGTGCGAGGGCGGGTTATTCAAAACAGGCAGGCACCGGATGTGGCGACATATATTGGTGAAGGAAAGCTCAAAGAGCTTGCCGAGCTATGCCGCATGCAGGAGGCCAACTTAATTATATTTGATCATGAGCTATCCGGCTCCCAACAGCGCAATATTGAACAGGAAGCACAGATACGTGTCATAGACCGAACAATGCTGATTTTGGATATTTTTGCACGTCGTGCCGCCTCCAATGAGGGAAAGCTCCAAGTGGAGCTGGCACAGATGAAATATATGCTGCCTCGGCTCGTTGGTATGGGTTTATCCTTATCCCGTCAGGGAGCGGGAATTGGCACGAGAGGCCCGGGCGAGACCAAACTTGAAACAGATCGGCGGCATATCAGGAGAAAAATCAGTGCGCTTGAAAAGGAACTTTTTGAGGTGGCACAGCGCAGAGAATATATTAGAAATCGCCGAACAAAGGATAATGTGCAAACGGTGGCCATTGTGGGATACACCAATGCCGGCAAATCCACCTTGCTGAACACATTAGCAAGCGAGAATATATATGTGGAGGATAAACTCTTTGCCACACTGGACACCACCGCAAGGGGCGTGGCATTGCCAGATGGCAGGGAAGCTGTTTTTGTAGACACCGTCGGATTTATCAGAAAATTGCCACATCATCTTGTGCAAGCATTTAAATCCACCTTAGAGGAAGCGGCATATGCAAGCCTTATTTTAAATGTCATTGATGTAACTAGTGATGAATATCATGAACATGTGAAGGTAACGGAGGAGATTTTGCATTCTCTTGGTTGCAGCGGCATTCCAATTCTGAAGGTATATAACAAATGCGATATGTCGCCGGATCTATCCGGCCTCAGTGATGGTGTATGCATTTCCGCTGCCTCAGGCATGGGGATTGATACGCTTTTAGAAGAGGTTGCCTCTCATTTGGCACCTTTGTATGAACGCATGAAGCTACTCATTCCATATCCGAACGCTTCCCTTGCAAGTGCACTGCATGAAGAGGGGATATTAATTCACGAGGAGTATTTGCCGGAGGGTATTCTGGTGCAGGCGGATGTGGAGAATAAATATGTGTATCAATATAAGCAATATGAGCTTTAAGCAGGACAAGAGGTGGATGGTTGCAAATGGAATATAAAACAGTCACTTGCAGTGCCATGGCACAGATGACGGAAAAAAAGTCCCGCTTTTTGGCATATGTCTCACCGGTCACCTGTGAGGAGCAGGCAGTGGAATTTATCAATGAAATCCGTAGCCGCCATAGAGATGCGACCCACAATGTCTATGCATATGTACTTCGCGACAATCACATCCAGCGCTATAGTGATGACGGCGAGCCCGGTGGCACAGCAGGAATTCCTGTACTGGAGGCCATCAAAAAACGAGATTTAATCGATGTTGTTGTGGTGGTAACACGTTATTTCGGCGGGGTATTACTTGGTAGTGGTGGCCTTGTGCGTGCATACTCTGCTTGTGCAGTGCTTGGAATTTGCAAGGCTTCTCCTGTTATCAAGAAGCTTTGCAGAAGGTTTTCCATTACCTGTGATTATTCTCTTAGCGGCAAAGTTGCATATGAACTTGCCAAGGGCGCTTACCATGTGGAGGATACACAATTTATGCAGGATGTCACTTTTTTGGTGTGTGTGTGCGTGGAGGAAGAAGAGGAATTTGTTTGGGCAATGACAGAGGCAACAGGCGCAAAGGCGGTGCTTGAAAAGAAAGATACAAAATACATAGAGATGAGTTTAAAGGAGGACAAAGTGTGAAAAAGCAAATTAGTATTCTATTGTGTGCAGTGTTTTTATTTGCGGCCGTCCCGATGGCCACTTTGGCGCAAGACGAGATTTTTCACCCATCGGATAACGTGGTGTTTATTGGGGACAGCATAACCCATGCAGGACAATATTCTGTATTCATTGAACATTATTATGCAACAAGGTTTCCGGGATCAAATATTTATTTCAATAATTGCGGCATCTCGGGAGATAGCGCGGCAGGCGCACTGATGCGCTTTGATTGGGACATTATTTCAAAAGCCCCTAATCGTGCTACCATTATGATGGGGATGAACGATATTAACAGATACGCATATGCGGACGGAGCGAACGTTTCGCAAGAGGCGAAAGACGGATACATAAATACTTGCCTCAAGAATATTGAACAGCTCGTGCAAAAACTACAGGCAAAAGGCGTGAGTGTTACCCTCATTTCACCCTCCATTTACGACCAAACGGTACAATCTACGGCTGTCAATATGGTAGGCTGTAATGATGCACTGGGTGCCGTAGCCAAAGGGGTAAAAGCACTATCCCAGCAATACAAATGTGGGTTTATTGACTTCTATGACAATATGAATACCATAAACAATGCATTGCAGGCAAAGAACAAGGCAAGCAGTATCTTGGGCTCGGATCGTATTCACCCGGCAGGCATGGGGCATTACCTGATGACTTATTTCTTTTTGACCCAGCAGGGTGCTCCCGATGTGGTGAGCGAAGCTTATTTTGATACTGCAAATGCAGATAACAACCAATATCATAGTGCAGAAGTGGATGAGCTTTTATATAATGACGAAAATATCATTTATACATATACTGCAAAAGCACTGCCCATGGCAGTTACGGCGGACTATAAGGCGGCACAGGCTTTGGTACCGCTAGGGGATAAATTAAACCGCGAAATCATCAAAGCCTCCGGCCTTCGCGAGGGGCAGTACACCATTGAAATGGACGGAAAAAAAGTATTGGATACGACGGCTGCACAGCTTTTGGCAGGGGTCAATATTGCAGAGATTGCTTTAAGCCCAAATCAAGTACAGGCACAGTCACTTTTCACCTTGAGTAACAATAAGAATGCCTTAGAGCAAAAACTCAGAATAATTACTTTTTGCGAAATGTACTTTATTCGTGCCGGTATTAATTTGTATGACAGCGTTGCGATTGACACTTTCATGAAAGAAAAATTGCCTTCGATGGCGGCGTATAATCAAGGATTGTTCAACCAGTATAAAGCCAATAAAGCAGCCGAAGCAAAAATCAAAGAGGATATCGATGGCTTACGGCAGAAGCTTTCTTCACAGGCTGTGCCAGTGGAGCATAAGGTGGAAATAAAGCTTATAGGCGGCACAAAGGTGCCGCAAAGGCAAGTTGTGCAGCTGACAGATATTGAAGACAGCTGGGCAAAGGATATTATTTCTCAAAGCATTGCAAAGGGCATTGTCAGCGGCTATCCCGATAATACATTTCGGCCGGAGAATAATATCAATGTGGATGAATTTATCAAGCTGATGCTCTCTGCGGCAAAAATAAAAATATCGCCGGGTACGCCATATTGGGCACAGCCGTATATTGATAAGGCCATCGAAAATGGATCTATATTTCCTTCAGAGTATGAAACATTTGAGCGGCCTATTACCAGAGCGGAAATTGCTCGCATGCTGGTGCGTTTATCAAACGATGTTATCTCTGCACCAAAGGAGCTGTATGCGCCTATGATCAAGGATTATGAGCAAACACCGGCAGAGATGCGGCCGTACATTCTCAAAGCGTATGCTGCAGGATATATGAAGGGCGATCCCGATGGCAACTTTAATGCAGGCGACCCAGCAACCAGAGCAGAAGCGGTTGCAATGGGTATAAGAGCTCAGGAAAAAATCAAAAAATGAAAGGAAGAACATTTTATATGAAGAAAACAACAATGATGATTTGCTTATCAGCCATCTTGTTACTTGTAGGAGGGTGCGGCAAACAAAAAGCACCGGCAGGACAAAGTGCCGAACCATTATCTGCTGTACCAACGGCGGCAATAGAGCAGGGGACTGCTTCTGAAAAACCGGCGGCAGATGTGCCTGCAGGGGCCACAGCGGCACCTGCACCACAAGGCGGCAATGCAGCAAAGGCTAAAGTTACATATAAATATACGTTTGCGCAGGCGCTTGAAATTGCAAAAAAAGCTGCTACCAAGCAATTTGGCAAAAATCCCATGGTTTTTCCTGCAGGCGAGGAAACACCAAGTCAGGTGGAAATTGACGGGAAAATGCGTCCCTGCTATCTCTTTGGTGCAGACGCAGCGACCATTCCAGAGGGCAATATTCGAGGACTTTATCACATTGATGCCAACACCGGTGAGGTCTTTAACAATGATAATGGAACCATGAAAAAAATTGCATACTAAAACGCAAGTTTTGCAATAACAAACAGGAGGCATAGGGCGAGTGCATGGGTGGTTAAAGTTCACTTTTGTACAGCTCTTTGCCTTTTCTTAAAAAGGGTGAGAAATATGATCAAAAAAATGGTGAGCATGGCATGTATTTTGATGCTGATTATCCCCAATGCAAATGCAATGCCAAAGCGTATCGATTATCAAATCTATAAACCCGAGGTCAATATTGATACCATCTATCCTGAGCATAGCCATGATGCCACAATCATTTATTTTGGAGATCGGTTTTATGCCCAGTGGGATACGGGCCTAGAGGACAAGGGTCAGTATATTCTGCAAAGCACCAGCACGGACGGGAAAAGCTGGACACCACCGATACGACCTTATAGCTCAGAAGAAGGCAGTATCAATCCTATAAGCAGCACATACACACAATTTCAACCTTCTCTTGTTGTGGTCGGAGGCGAGCTGTGGAGCTTTTATTACGTTACAGAAAAAGGAGTCTATTTTGCAAAACTCAATGTATCCGCCGGAAAATGGGAAAATGAACATCTTTTTGGAGATGCACCTGCCAGATATCCATATCCGATGGACGAAGGGATACAGTATAAGATATTCCCCGGCAATAATGGCATGATTACCTCGACGGGCAGGGTGGCCATTCCGGTGACGTTAATGCAAAAAGGCGTTGAATTTTTTTCCGCTAAAAAGAAAGACGGCATCATCTATACGGACGATGGCGGTAAAAATTTTGGTGTGTCTCATGGCGTGACCATGGAAAAGGTACAGGCATGGGAGGCTACCATTTGGGAACCTGTGCCGGGCAGGATCAACATGCTATCCAGAAGAAATCGCACAGGAGCACTTTTTCCAAAGGAAAATATCAAATACACCATGTCCTATGACAATGGCATCACATGGCAGCCACAGAAGCTACTGCCAATAGAGCTTGCTATGTCCCGCCCATATGTGGTGCAGTGCGGTGGGCGCAGTATTTTGGCGCAAAACGATTCAGGCTTTTTATCCCAAAGTCTTATGACAAACCGAAAGAATCTCAGTTTGTTTTTTGCCAGAGCAGCAGGATTTTCCTTTATTCCGGGGCTGAATGTGGACTATCAAAATAAGGAACCGGTGGATTATCCACAAATGGTTATCAAAGATGAGAAAGCGTATATCATTTATACTTCGCAGCCGGGTAGCAATGCACTCTCACGGCAGACTCGTTTGGCAACCGTTATGCCCTTGCCAAAAGAGAATGCGTATTATATTTTTCCAAGAAACGCAAGAGGCAGGCTGGAAGAGGATGTAGTAAACGGTAGAAGAGAACTGATATTTTATGATAATTATAGCAGCGCAACGGTAGACAGTGATGATTTTGATTTTGAAACGGCCAATATGCATATTGGGTTTTCATTCAATGTGCAAACAGATGGAATGCAAGAGATAATGAGTTATGGATATCCGGAGTTGACCATTCTTAGCATGGGGGGGAAGCTTTATGCAAGGGCTGATGGGAAGCTTCACACGGTATGTGAAATGGATGGCATCACGGATTTGGATGTCTATTTCACAAAAGACAACACGGTCATTGAAGTAGGCGGTAAGCTCTATGTGCTGCGCCACCACTTTGACCAATCCGGCTGGTTTTACTTGGGCGTGAAGGACTATTTAGGAAGAAATATGGGTTTTGGACAATGTTTTGGAATATTCCCCGACACACTTTTTACGCAGGTTATAGAAAAAGGCAATAATTGAGTAGTAAAAGGCAATATGTGTATAGCTTTTTTTCACGGAAGTAGGTATAATGAAGCTGTGTAAAGCAGCGATATGAAAATATCCGCATGACTTTAAAAGGAGGATGGATATGAAAAAGAAAATAGCAGGATGTATCCTATTTGCAATGCTTATGACCTTGACTACAGGGTTTTTCGCAACCGGAGAGAGCACAACGCTTATTTCAGAGGGGTTTGATCAGCTTTCTGGAGGCAAGTTGCCGGGTGCATTTACAAAATTAGAAAAACAACTTGTTGAGGTTGTGGCCGATCCTAAAAATGCATCCAATAAAGTAGTCCATGTTCAGAAGACCTCTTTAGAAGAAGTAAATCCAAATGATTGCGCACAGTTTTCGATAACCATTCCAAGTCAGAAGAGCAAATTTGTTATCGAATCGGATCTCTATATCGTTGGGGGCGATATTTGGGTGGTTGCAACGGAAGGAACTGCCTTTCCATACGGACCGGGGGTTTCCACAGGTTCAAATATGTCGCCATTTGATGGTACGGCACAAAAATCACTCGGCGTAGCATTTCCAAAAGAGGTTTGGAATAAAATGGCCATAGAGGTAGACCCTGCGACAGCTACTTATAATATTATATTAAATGGCAAGCTTATCACATCTTCTGCGCTAAAATTTCGAAATCCTGCGCTTAGTTCCTGCAATACCGTTATTTTTAGAACGGCCAGCGGAAAAACACAAGGAGAATTTTACGCTGACAATATAAAGATATCCTCTGGTGCATTCGATTATTCAAAGACAGAAGTCGTGCAGTCAAAAGCGGAGGTTGCTTTCTCAAAACCTGCGGATTATGCAGTAAAAAACAATGCAGTGATGAAGGAATTTTATCTTTCACCCACCGGCAGCGACAGTGGGGACGGAAGTCTTGATGCACCATTTTTAACCGTGCAAAAGGCAAAGGATGCCGTGCGTGCCATCAGCAGCAAAATGACGGGGGACATTGTTGTAAATTTCCTGCCCGGTGAATATTTGATGGATAAAACAGTGGAGTTTTCCGAAAATGATTCGGGCACAAATGGATTTCAAGTGATTTATCGTGCGAAGGAAGGCCCCCTATCCGTTCGCCTTTACGGTGCAAAAGCATTAAGTGGCTGGACAAAGGACAGGGATAACATTTGGAAAGTAAAGGTGGATAAAGCATTCTATACCTTATATGAGAATGACACAAGAGCCATCAAAGCAAGATTTCCAAATAAAGAATTCAACCCCAAATTCCCCAGTTCAAAAGCACCGTATTTGACTACGGTGGATACCGACAAAGAAAATTACCAATCCATCAAGTTAAAACCCGAAGATATGGAAAAAATCTCATTTAGCAACATTGAAGATGCCAATATTGTTATTTGGCCTTGGAATAAAGCAGATTGGCAAATGTGGGTCAGCCCCATTCAAAGTGTTGATAAAAGCAATTCCGTGATTGTGCCCAAGTTTTCAACCGGTGTTCCGGGCGGTAAAATCGGCGTGAATATTCCTTTTGGTTTTGATGCAAGATGTTACATTGAAGGCATGTATGAACTTTTGGATGCTCCAGGTGAATTCCATCTGGATTCAAAAACCAGTACATTATACTATTGGCCAATAAACGGAGACCCGAACACCCAAACCAAAGTATATGCACCGTCGTTGCAGACCATCTTCAAGCTTGCCGGTTCAACGCAAGGTAATTTGGTTGAAAATATTGTGTTTGACGGTTTGTCTTTTGAAAAAACAGATTTCCTTCGTGGGATGCGCGGCTGGTTTGAAGCGGATACAGAATATGCCCGCATTGGAACCATCGATATGACAAACACACAGAATATAAAAATTGTAAACAGCCGCATTAAGAATGCAGGCATTACAGGTATATTTATGCATCCACGCAGCGGACAGAATTACATTGCAAACACTGTCATTGAGAATATCGGGAATAGCGGAATTATATTGCTTGGTAATCCCGGCGAAGCGATGGCATACAACAAGATTGAAAATGTGCTAATTCATGATGTTGGGGAAAATTCCGTGGACTGTGCAGGCATTAATATTTTCTTTGGGCGCCACAATATCATTACCAATGTAGAAGTATATAATAGCCCGAGATATGGCATCAGTGTGCGTGGCGGTGCAGGCTCTTTCTTATGGTTTAATCGCCCGGCGGATTTGGATAATGAAAAATACGGCGGTCGCAGCAAAGACAATATCATTAAAAACAGCAAGTTTTATAAAACAAATCAAGACAGCGGCGACACCGGAGCACTTCACCTTGCAGGTGTAAGCTTTGAAACGGAGCCCTATGCAACAAACTATTTTGAAAATATCTATATTGATGATATTTATGCACATCCTTCTATGCAGGACGTAAAACCAAATGGTATCTTTTGTGATTATCAGACCTTTGGGCAAAGTTTTAAAAATATCAAAGTCGGCAATGAAAACGGACATGTAGACGCAAATAAGCCGGATTCTAAATATAAATATTTTACATCTTATTCACAACTTCGATATAATGAGTCGGGTATGGGTACTTATGATAACTGTTCGTGGTACCCGGGATTTGATGAGAGCAAGATGGATTATAGCAACATGGGTATTACCGAGCGTTTCCCCACCGCACTTCTTCCCGAAACACAGAAAATGCAAGGGACTGTGATCCTGCAAGAAGGCTCGCCCCATGCATTGGTCGGGGGCCAGGCGAAGGAAATAGACGCGGAGAACCCTGCTGTTCTCCCTGTGAATATCAGTGATCGAGTGCTGGTGCCTTTGCGATTTATTGCCGAAAGCTTTGGCGCAAATGTCAGCTTTGATGAAAGCACTGAGACGGCGTTGATTGTGTATAAAGATAGCAAAATCTCACTGACGAAAAATAGCAAACAAATGCTGGTAGGGGATAAGACGATAACCTTAGATGTTCCTGCCACCGCCTTCAATGATAGAATATTTATTCCCATTCGTGCCGTATCTGAAGCGCTTGGTAAGGAAGTATTTTATGATAGCGGGCTCATTGTGCTCAGTGATCAAAAAGCACTGTACAGTAGCGAAAAGGACAGGATTATCATTGATCGCATCGGTGAAAAGCTGCTGATGAATTATATGCCTGGCAAGCTAAAATATACTGCCGTGACTGCCTCGAAAATGAGAGAATACACATCAAACTATCAAATTACCAAAGCCTCAGAAGGCGTGATGTTTAGAAATGGCGGAGCACTCAATAGCGCATTTGTTGCAGTAACTTATGTGCCGGGCATCGGCGCAAGACTGATAACAAGAATGGATCATTACTCCATTCCTACCTATACTGATCTTGGAATCATGCAGCTTCCCATCAAGGTGGGTTTTGTAGTATCCGGCGGCAAGCTCAAGGTGACGGTGAACGATAACGAAGTGCTCAGCATTCCAAATACTTGGGAAAAGCCACTCATTGGTAGCTATGCAATGGATGAGCGTACAGAAAAACCCGTTATTGCATACGGCGAGCTTGTTCTGCCCACAGGAAATGTGAAAAGCATTAAGGTAGAAGTACCAAGCACAACCATAGAGACCGGCAAAACCGTGCGATTGGTTACGAATGCAATCTCCACAGAGGATAAAAAATTCGACATTTCGGAAGAAAATCCAGTATACACCTCGTCCAATGAAGCGGTTATTTCAGTTAGCGGAAATATAATTACGGCAAAGGGCTTGGGTGAGGTAGTAATCACGACTTCATTGCGGCTGGAAGGCAAAGATTTCAAGGATAGTATAAGCGTGAAGGTTGTTGAGTTTAATGAAGTGCTCATCGACGAGACTTTTGATCCTGCATCATTTAATTCCTCTGCATGGGTGTTCAAAACAGACGGTGCAGATGGTTCCTACGTAAAAGTGAGTGATGAAGGAAAATTGGAGATTTATGCCGGCACAAGCACCTCGCCGCATCAGGCACTGAGGACATTCGATAATTTTAATGGACTAATTACCATGGAGTTTGACTTTAAGGCTGAGTTTAGCGGTGAAAAAGAAAAAACAGGGGCAATGCTTGCATATATTTTAGGCGACACCGGAAGCTTCTGCATATCAACCTTTGCATATCCCGGAAAGTTCACATACTTTTTAGATGGCAAAATGGTTGAATTCGGAGTCTGCGAAAGCGGCAAAGAGTATAAGGTAAAGCTTGTTGCCAATGTACCAAACAATACCTTTGATGTATATATTGATGGAACCAAGCTTGTAGACAGTGCACGTTTTAGAAATCCATCCACAGCTCTGGCGGGTATACAGGTTGGGGGATCCTCCGATGCGGCAAAAACCAAATTATGGTGGGATAATATTAAGGTATCTAAGAAAAAGGCGTAGCATACAAAAGCAGTGCCCGCATAAGTTTGCGGGCACTCTTTTTTTGTGAAAAGGCTTGGTGTTGTAAAAGAAAGCAATATTTGGGTATGTTTGAGCAATATATGTATAGCATTTGGGTGCAAACAGGTGTATAATCATTCTATCCTAAAAAAGAGAAGGTTTAATATTTGGCATGCAATGTATTTACATTTTAAATCAAATCCGTTATAATCACCTTTAGATGTGCTTGAATGATATTTAGTAAGTGGAGTGTGTTATATAAAATGGAAAAAATGATAAAACGAGATTTTGCGTATGCAGATATTTTTAAAGCGGTAAATAATGGAGCAAGTGCGAAAAACGAGTCGAACTGTACAGTTTTTTTAAATGATGGCAGTTGGTTGACCACTTGGAGTCAAGGGGTATGCGAGGGACATCCGGATGAACGCATTGTTTTTTCCATCAGTCAAGATATGGGGCTGTCTTGGAGTGCACCGCAGGTTATTGTCGCGTCGGATATGCAAAATCAGGAACATACACCGTATGGCATTCCATTTGTGGTTCCCTCAACCGGAAGGATTTATTTGTTTTATTTTCTCATAGCCTGCACGGACGGGCCGGAGTTTGCAAGGCGTATCAGAGAAAACGATATTGATAATGAAACGCCGCTGTATCGATACAGAACACATCCCTTGCACGGGACGGGGCATTTGCATTTCAAATATTCGGATGACAATGGCAAGTCTTGGTCTGATCGGGTTAAAATTGACCTTCCCGGGCGAGACCTAAATGTACTGAAGGACAGATATTACGGATGGCTAAACCATCCGCCTCAAATCATGCCGGATGGTAGCGTGATTTTCACCTTTACAAATTCATACCGCAACTGGCGTGCATGGCAGGTGGAGGCGGCAAATACCAATATCGTGCGATGTGAAAATATAATAGAAGAAAATAATCCGGAAAAGCTTATCTTTACGCTTCTGCCGGAAGGTCCTCACGGCATACGAGTGGAAGCCTATGTTCATAAGGACAATCCTTCACTCAATCAACTATCGAAAACCTTTGGCGGTCAGCCGGATCTGATGATGCCTAATTTTCAAGAGCTAACGGTAATTCCTTTGAAAAGCGGAAAATGGATGGGAGTTGGCAGATGTTACCTCGGAAGTCCTGCATACACCATCAGCAGTGATTGCGGCAGAACCTGGAGCCACGCAAAGCCGCTTTGCTACGCACCGGGTGGAGAGTCGATTAAGCATCCCATGACCATGTGTCCGATTGCCAAAACCTTGGACGGGAGAATTGTTTTACTGTTCACCAATAACGATGGGTTTTGTAATGGCGCCTCGCACATTTGGCAAGGAGATGGATATACAAGAAATCCACAGTATATTTCGGTTGGGCTTGAGATGGAGGACACCGAAGAAAATGGCGGTATTGTGTTTGGGGAGCCGATTGTTCTTGCCATGGTGGATGATAAAATCAATCCAAACTTAAAGACAGGGATTAGTATGCCGCAGTTTTTCGAGAGGTGCGGCAGGTATTTTGTATGTTATAATATCAATAAAAATGACATTTTGTTAGATGAATTGCCGGCAAGTGTACTGGATGCACTTACGCCACAGCGCAAAGCAGGCGGATCTATCTAAAGCAACACGCGCAAAATGCGCAATGCTTCCTATTCTATCACAAAGCATAAGGAGAGGGAAAATAAAATGAGTACATGGAACAAAGATTGGTATAAGAGTAGCTATCGGAGAAATCTCGTCGATATGCATATTGAGGATTGGGATGAGGAATTTCTTTCTCGCCTTGACCCGAAAGAGTATATAGAAAATTTAAAGACTGCGCAAGTGAAAAGTGCCATGGTGTATACCAATTCTCATATTGGTCTATGCTATTGGCCAACACCATACGGCAAAATGCACAAAGGCCTTGGCGGCACCGACTTTGTCAAGGAGATGACCAGCGGCTGCCACCGCGAAGGCATGGACGTTGTGCTTTATTTTACGGTGGTGTTCGACAACTGGGCATACGAGCAAAATCCCGACTGGCGCATTGTACATAGCAATGGCATATATTCCAGGCAGAACCCTCGGCCTGCAACCCCTTTTGGGTTGCGGTACGGCCATTGCTGTCCGAACAGCTTGGGGTACAGAGAGTATGTTAAAAATCAATTGCAGCACCTGACAAAAAACTATGATTTCGAAGGTTTCTTTATTGATATGACCTTTTGGCCGGCCATATGCCGGTGTGAGCAGTGTATCGGGCGATACAGGGAAGAGGTGGGAAGAGATATTCCGGTGGAAATGGATTGGAATAATTCTGTTTGGCTTGACTTTGTGTCTAAAAGAGAGGATTGGCTCAGCGAATTTGCACATTTTATTACAAGGTGCGTAAAGGAAATTAATCCGGATATTACCGTTGAACATCAAACAGCACAGGCTACCTCCAATTGGACCTTTGGTACGAATGCAAAAATGACCTCTGCCAGCGACTATATCGGCGGTGATTTATACGGCGGTCATATGCAGCAGTCCTTTGTGTGTAAACTGTATCGCAATTTATCGCCAAATCAGCCCTTTGAGTATATGACAAGTCGAAGTGACCCCAGCCTGCGCTTTCATACCAATACAAAATCCTTTGAAGACCTTTCTCTGCACAATTATATTACCGCTGCCCACCACGGCGCATTTTTAATCATTGATGCCATTGACCCTTCCGGTAGAATGCACCGCTCCTTGTATGAAACCATGGGAAAGGTGTTTGAAAGCACCAGAATGTACGAGACGTATTACGGAGGAAATCTTGTCAAAGACGTGGCACTGCTGTTTCCCCTTGATTCCAAAATAGACACGAGTGAGAGCGGAAAAACGGTGGATAGCATGATGAAAAATAATGGGATTGGCAATAATGCACCTTATGCAACGCTGGAAACCGCCATGAGCATGGCAAAGGCACTGAAATCAAAAAACATATTATATGATATTATTACAAATAAAGATTTAGACCATCCGGATTGTAAGGTGCTCGTGCTTCCCGATGTATATTTACTTTCCGATGAGGATGCATGCAAAATCAAAGCATTTGTGCTAGGTGGCGGCAGTCTTTATGTTACCGGTATGCCGCAAAATGAAATCATTTGGCAGCTATGTGGTCTTACCTATTTGGGCGGCAGCACCAAGGAAGTGATGACTTACATAAGGCCCAATGAAAAAGGGCGCAGTCTATTGGCATTTGAAGATGAATATGCACCAATTACAGTAAACGGACCGCAGTATATCGCAAAAGCAAATTATCCTGAGGAGGTTATAGCTACCATTACGC
>CAZQDP010000064.1:0-13672 GCA_964592375.1 uncultured Eubacteriales bacterium
GCGATGGCTCTCACCGGAACCATTGTTCTGTCGTTGATAATCTGCGGCGGAACATCCGTATTTACCTCCTCTAAATCAACATAAATCTGAGTCGCAAAGCTTGTCATCGCACAACAAATCGTTAGCATAAACACCAAAGCACCCATTAAAATTGGTTTTGGGTTCATCATATCATCTCCTCCATTCAAATTTTACGCTTTTAAAAAGATCTTCCCGCTTTTTGGTTTTTCAATGTGAATAGACCCCATCTATACATTTCTTCATTGGCATCTATCTCCTGAGGTGGCTTTTTTCTCTCTACAGATGGAATTTATTCCTTGTGAAAAACAGCTTATCACATTTCTTCCAATCATGCAAGAAGAATATGCAATACTTCAGTCTTGTTCACAGTGATAACACGCTATGGTGGTGTACTGCACATTTTCAAAACGCCATTTCATTTTCCGCTTGAAACACCAAAAGACAAATAAGGATAATCCACCTAACACTTCTGCTATCCAAAAAAGTAGGCGCATCTATACTTGCGAAAATCGCTCGTACGATGCGCCCGACATCTGTAACTTGTTTTACTTTTTAGCCGGTGCGGGAGTAACGGTTGCCGCAACCTTTATTTTTGCAAGTTCCTTTTGGTTTGGCTCAATTGTTGCAGCAGCTTTCCATTCTTTTTTCATTTCATCAAATTTACCTTGCAGAGAGGTGTTTATCAGCTGCTCTTTGCCAGTCACACCTTGATTGCCCTGCTTTTCAAGGTATTCGCTATATTTTTCCATAGCATCTTCCCTGCGAATGATGTGGTAACCAAAATCCGTTTCCACAATCTCGCTCAGCTCACCCACCTTGAGTGCAAAAGCGGCCGTTTCAAATGCCGGAACCATTTCGCCCTTACCAAAGGTGTATCCGTCCGGATTGGTTTTTGTGCCCGGGTCTTCGGAAAGCTCTAACATCAGCTTGTTAAAATTTGCTCCGCCTTTTAGCTTTACAAGAAGATCTTCGGCTTGTTTTTTTGCCGCTGCTTTTCCTGCTTCGTCTTTTTCCGTACCGTCTTCATTCACCTTGCTCATGAGAATATGCTTGGCACGAATAATATTGTTTTGATAGTATGCTTTTATTTCTTCATCCGTAGGCTGTGGGCCGGTTGTTTTGAGCTTGTCCCACAGTTTTTGGGTCAAATAGCTTTTTTCCAGTAACACACCAAAATCCTCATCTGTAAGGCCATAGGTTTTGATATATTCCTCATATTTCGTTCTGCCGCCGTTATTCTGAATAATGGAAGCTTTTTGCTTGCCGATTTCCTGCTTTGCCTTTGCATCAATTACAATGCCCATTTCCTTGCCCTTTTGCGCAATAACCGTGGCATCCACCACATCGGTGAGTGCCTTGTCCTTGGCTGCATCCGCTGCGTTTTTGCCTTCTATTTGGCCGGTCGTCCA
This sequence comes from uncultured Eubacteriales bacterium, assembly GCA_964592375.1. GTDB lineage: Bacteria > Bacillota > Clostridia > RUG12999 > RUG12999 > CAZQDP01. Next base: position 1,431 of record CAZQDP010000064.1, read on the forward strand.
GAAATTTGGATCGTTTGCAGTGTTTGCGGTACTTTGAATGGAATTCTTGGCATTCTCAAGGTAATACTGATATTCACCCTTTTTAATGGCTTCCCCATTTACTTTTGCAACAATTGTATTGTCTACAATCGTACACCCAAAAAGAGTCGCCGCCAGCATAACGACTGACATAAATAATGCGATACGCTTTGTCATATGTTTGCACTCCTGTCTTCTTATAAATTCATAGTTACCTTAATTATACATGAATTTTACACATTATGCAATTGAAATATTTGCTGTAATATAATTTTAATATTTGATAGGGTATCACAAATACGCTCATCTCCCGGACTGTAAGTAAGGCCGGCTCGCTCACCTGCCACATACAGCACCTTTCCACCCCAGAGCTTGATGACTTTGTAGGCCTGCTCCTTTTCAAAGCCATGCGCTGATGGATAAATGAAAATTTTTGTACCCTTTTGTACAATATCCGATACACCAGAGGATATTGCTATGCTCCTGATCAGAGAAGCCTGCATTAAATTGAGTATGCATGCGGGAGGAGCGCCGAACCTATCAATGAATTCATCAATCGCTTCTTGCAAATCCTCACTGTTTTCAATGACCGCAATGCGCTTGTACATATCGATACGCACATTGTGGTTTTCAATGTACTCCTCCGGAATGTATGCATCCATTTTGATATCCACCGTGCAGGATATCGCCTCTTGCACCATTTCGCCTTTGGCAAGCGTGATGGCTTCATCTAATAGCTTGCAATACATATCATACCCTACCGCATCCATCGCACCGTGTTGCTGAGGGCCTAAAATATTACCCGCCCCTCTAATTTCTAAGTCGCGCATGGCAATCTTAAAACCCGATCCGAATTCCGTATATTCCCGAATGGCCTGCAGGCGCTTGACTGCATTTTCATTTAGCATTTTATCACGCCGATAAGTCAGGTAGGCATATGCAATCCGATTGGATCTTCCCACCCTGCCTCGAAGCTGATAGAGCTGAGCCAAGCCAAAGGTATCTGCATTTTCGATAACAATGGTATTGATATTGGGAATATCAAGGCCTGTTTCGATAATGGTTGTGCACACTAAAATGTCAATTTCATTTTCAATGACACCCTCCATAATATCCTCTAATTCCGATTCATGCATCTGCCCATGACCCACTGCCACATTCGCATCGGGAAACGCTTTTTGCAAATCTGCTGCCGTTTTATGGATACCCTCTACTCTGTTGTGCACATAATAGACCTGTCCACCCCTATCCAGTTCCTTGCGAACCGCTTCATACACAATATCCCGGTTGTGCTCTAAAATAAATGTTTGCACCGGATATCTATCCTCCGGCGGCTGAGATATCACACTCATATCTCGAATGCCCACCATGGCCATATGTAATGTGCGCGGAATAGGCGTTGCGGTTAAGGTCAGAACATCCACATCCTTTTTTAGCTCCTTGATTTTTTCCTTATGGGTCACCCCAAAACGCTGCTCCTCATCAATGATTAAAAATCCTAAATCAGAAAAGGCAATATCCTTTTGCAAGAGCCTGTGGGTTCCGATAACAACATCCACCTCGCCGCTTTTCAGCTTTTTGATAATTGCTTTTTGCTGGGCACTCGTGCGAAAGCGAGAGAGCATCTCCACCGTAATGGGAAAATCCTTCATGCGTTGCATAAAGGTATGGTAATGCTGCTGAGCGAGTATGGTAGTGGGCACCAGATAGGCCACTTGCTTATTATCCATCACTGCCTTGAATGCGCCGCGGAGTGCAACCTCTGTTTTACCAAAGCCCACATCGCCGCAAAGCAGCCTCTCCATAGGGTGAGGCGCCTCCATATCGCTTTTCATCTCTTCAATGCACTGCGTTTGGTCTTCGGTCTCTTCATATGGAAAATCATCTTCAAATTTCTTCTGCCAGTCATTATCCTTTGAGAAGGCAAAGCCGGGGGTATGCTCACGCTGAGCATAAAGCTGAATTAATTGGTCGGCAAGGTCTTCCACCGACTTTTTCACCCTGCTTTTAACTTTGTCAAAATCCGCTCCGCCCATTTTATTGAGCTTCATATTTTCACTGCCGATATATTTGTTTACACTCTCGAGCTGGGTTACAGGTACGTATAATACATCCGTTCCATGGTATTGAATTTTGAGGTAATCCTTCTTTACGCCGTCAATTTCCAATCGGCAAATGCCCAAATACCTGCCAATGCCGTGTACCACATGTACCACATGATCCCCTATGGATAAATCATTGTAATTTCTTATTTTCGTGCCTTGCCTATCCCCACGAGAAAACCGCTTTTTGCGCACCTTGCCAAACAGCTCTCGTGGTGTAAACACAGCGGTCCCAAGCATGGGATATTCAAAGCCGGATTCCAATTGGCCAGGGGTAACGGTCAGCTCTCCCATCTTACTCGCACCGTCTAAAGATAAATGCGATTGAATATCGCTATCGCACAGGGCCTTGTGAAATGCAGTAGCCTTCTCGATGGTGCCTGCCAGTACAATGATGGTATGGTTTTTCGATATTCGATAGCGCAAATCCTCGCATATCAGCTGAAATTTCCCTAAAAAAGATTGCATATTACGTGCAGAAATGTTAAATTGCGCCCCCGGCCTATAAAAGGAAGCAGAAGCACTGAGTGCTCCCATGCCTGCAAAGTGCGCCGGGGCATGAGATAAACTTTTTATACCTGCAAAGTAGCTGCCGGTGATTTTGTGTAGCAACCCCTTTTCCAAAAGATTGGTCAAAATGTTGCCAAGCTCCTCCTCCATGGTTTTCATTTTATATTCCAACGCATCGGGAGTATCCGCAAAGAGGATACTGCCTTCAGGCAGGAAGGATAGCAATGTGCCCCCCTCGGGATAGATGAGAGGCAGGTATTTGTCCGCACTATGAAAATAATGCTGCTCTTCAAATAGGGCAATGTCCGGCCCAAAGCCCAAAGCCTCGATGCTGCCGACCTGCTTTCTGAGTCGATGGGCAATTTCATATGCCCTTTCCTTGGTGTATACAGTTTCTCTGCAACAGATGATTTGCACCTGCGAAAGATTTTCTACCGTCAGCTGCGTTGCGGGGTCAAAGGTTCGAATGGTGTCCGGCTCGTCCCCGAAAAATTCTATGCGCACAGGCAAAGGACCGGACGGAGAAAAAATATCCACAATGCCGCCACGCACAGCAAACTGCCCACAGCCCTCTACCACATCACAACGGCTGTACCCCATCAGCACAAGCTGTTGCACCAGGGCATCGGTATCCAAGGGCTTTCCTATGGCAAGTGCAATGGCATATTCATCAAATGCCTCCATTGGGATGGTGCATTGCAAGGCCGCATCCACCGTGGTCACCATAGCAAAAGGCCCCTGTGCCTGCCTCAGCTTTTGCAGTGCACCAAGCCTTCTATGTACAATTTTATTATCGCTTGCATCCACGTTGTAAAATACATATTCGCGGGATGGATACAGCGCCACACTTTCCTCTCCCAAAAAGAAAGCGAGATCCTCTTGCAACTGTCTTGCATCATTTTGAGAGGCAACAACAACAGCACAGACTTTGCCCGTATCCATGGCAGTCTTGGCAATGAAATGTGCCCGAAGGGAACCTGCAAGCCCGGTCAGCATCACAGGGGATAGTGTGGTATGAATATGGCGAATAAAATGCCGATACTCGGCAAGATTATCTAGTACATTTAAAAGGTTTTGCATATTAGCGACCATTTCCTATTCCATTTAGTTTATTCATCGCATAGTCTGCGCCAAAGCGTACAATAAGCTCCAGTGCGTATTCGGCGTTTAAAATGCAGCTACGCATGGCATCCATTTCCTCTTTCGCAAACCTGCCAAGAACATAATCCGCCAAATCCATGTTCGGATTTTTAGGAGATCCCACTCCCATGCGTATGCGTACAAATGCATCCGTCTTTAGCATATATATTATGCTTTTCATGCCATTATGCCCCCCTGCTCCTCCGCCGGGTCGCACACGAAGCTTTCCGGTTTCAAGGCTAACATCGTCATAGAGCACAATCACATGGTTATCCTCAACTTTATAGTATTCCTTAAAACCTGCCACACATTCACCACTCAAATTCATAAAGGTCTGCGGCTTGATGAGCAGTACCTTTTCTCCTTGTATACTGCCTTCACCAAACATGCCCTTGTGGGCCAGTTTGGTGAGCGAAATGTGGTAGCTTGAGGCAATTTTATCCACCGCCTCAAAACCAATATTATGCCGAGATCCATCATAACGAGGACCAGGGTTTCCCAGCCCGACAATCAAATACATTATCTGTCACTTCACTTTCCTAAAAAGGTGCGCCATCATGATAAAGGAAAAAATCACCGCAAGGCCTGCAATGAAAACAATGCAAAGCATCAGCACGGTATTTGTGCCTAATAGTCCTTGCAATTCCTTGGAAGGCATGGCCGCCGTTTCCCTTGGCGCCTCTGCGGCGTGCTCTACTTCCGGCTTATTTTGCTCACTTGCCTTGGCGTTTTCCTGCTCCTTATTTGCAAAACGTTCAAATAGCGAAGTAAATGCACTGCCAATGGTTTGCCCTCTATCTTTCGAGAGGTTTTTCATTCGCATAGCAACATTCTCATAGCAATATTCTTTCCCGTTGCAAGCAGGATAATCCGCGCTGTTCCAAAGGTGGTCCTGTGCCATTTTGGCATCTGTTATATTATAATAATCATAGCGAATGACCTCTTTGCCATCATGGCTTACCGGGTCATCCCAAGTGGCATCCATATGATAGTATTCCTCTTCTATTTTTACAATATTCCAAGCGTGATCCTCACTTCTGCCCCTGCCGCTGACCACAGTGCTCCATATTCCGCCGGCCTCAAGCAGTAAATTTGCCGCATAGGAATATCCATCGCATACTGCAACACCGCCAACCAGGCAGCCGTATGCCGTATGGCTCATCGGACTGATGTTTTCAGCCGTATCATACGTGGTGTGGCCGACAATATAGTCATGCACAGCCTTTTGCCGTGCATAAGGAGGCATATCCTGCGTGAAAAGTGCTTGGGCCACGTTGTGTACTTCTTGCTCTAAGGTGCGTTTCATCTTGGTGAGTTCCTGCTCAGGATAGTCATATTGAAACTGAATGTCCAGTACGATATGGGGCGAGGCATCATCATAATAAGTGGTGTGAGCGATGGATTTGTACCCCATATAGGCAATATACGTATTTTGTTTGATTTTTCGTACCATTTCATTCATATCATATTTCGGGTTGTGCTTGCCGTTTTCCACGCATACCATTACATTTGCACGAGCGCTGAGCAAGGTGGCTGTTAAAAGGTGCTCAAGCTGCTCCGGCGTGTTCACTTGCGGCATATCTGCAAGGTTTTTATCGGTATTTTTATAGGTTATCTTTAGTATGCTTCCGGTAGGATATGCAGTGTATTGAACCCCGTCATACACTGCCATCAGCTTAGGATACCTGGTAAACAATTGGCTAAGAAAAGCATCGTCCACCTTTTGATGTACCGTCATGCTTTCCCGAAATTTTAGCATGCCCGCGGCAACATCATCCACCGCGTCCGCGCGGGCGCTTATCGCAATAATTAAACCCATCGCAAAAAAAAGGCACAGCGCAGCGGCAAGCCTCCATAAGCCACGAAATGGATAAGATGATTGAAAACAGGTGCAATTCATCCCTTACAGCAACCCTTTCAAAAGTTTAGCACAGAGGAGCTCCACACACCCAAATCCTTCAGATAACCCAAGCTTAATCTCTCTATCTGCCATCATGCAGGCGGCCACCATTTTTTCAAGGCGCAGTGGCGAGAAGCCTGTTGCCTGGCTTACATATTTCTTTACAAAAAAAGGCGGAACCCCTGCGGCAGAGGCAATTTCCCCTTGCCTGCCCTCATCATAGAGCACCCTTACCTTGAACAAGGTGGCAATCTGCTTGCCCAGCACGGCAATAATCTTCGGGGGCTGTTCCTTTAAGGTTTGCAGCTGACCCAAAATGGTAAACAATTTTTCTCCGTCGCCGCTTGCGATGGCATCAATCATTTCAAAAATATGATTACCCACCGATTTTGTCACCAGTTTTTTAATGATATCCACACTGACATTGCCCTCTTCCCCTATATAGGAAAGCAGCTTTTCCACCTCATGATTGAGCAGCAGCAGTCCATCGTCGCAGGTTACAGCAAGGTAGGCAGCATCCTCATCACGAATGGTTTTGCCCACTTCTTGAAATCTTTTTTTCACCCATGCAACCAATTGCTGGGCGTTTAAATATTTAAAATCATGAAATATGCCCTTATCTTTCGCTTTTTTCAAGAGTGCACTTCGTCCATCTACCTGACTTTCATCAAAAACCACACAACAATAATCGGGACAAGCCAAAATAAAATCCTCACATACCTGTTTTAGCTTTTCACTGCCGCTCCGAAATATTCCGCTATTTTTTATATGAATAAATTTTCTCGTTGCCATCACCGGCATGGCTTCCACCGCACCACTCAGGGCCGCGGTATCAAAACCATCGCCTTCAAAAAAATAAATATTAAAGTCCTCAAAACCATCGCCTTCAAAGTGCTCTCGCATTTTTCGTATGTACAGCTCTCGAAGGAATACCTCTTCGCCTGTAAACACATAAACCGTACAGGGAAAGCTTCCTTGTTCTACCATCTGTTTTAAGTCCGTTGTGCTCTTCAACCGCTTCGCCTCCCCCTCCATATGTCCTTGCCGACACTTATTTTCTACCGCTTAGGCATTTTCCATATGAGAAAAATCCTTCATTCTTCATTCTTCATTCTTTATTCTTTATTCTTTATTCTTTATTCTTTACGCACATCAATAGCCTGCGCCTCCAAAAGCCAACTATTTGCCACGGCATCGCTCGGCATTCGGAAGTCCCCGCGAGGAGATAAAGTCACGCTTCCCACCTTTGGCCCGTCCGGCAGGCAGGAACGCTTGAATTGCTGCGAAAAAAAGCGCTGAATAAACACGATTAGCCACTTTTTTATCTGAGCAGGCGAATACATTCCGGAAAAAGCCATATTGGCCAAACGAAATATCTTTGCAGGACAGTAGCCAAAGCGTAGCATATAGTAAAGCGTAAAATCGTGCAATTCATAAGGACCGACAATGTCCTCTGTTTTTTGTGAAATTTCGCCGTCCACGGGCGGCAAAAGCTCCGGACTGATCGGCGTTTGAAGTACATCGAAAAGCGCCGCGCTCAGCTCATCCGTTGACCTGCTCGCCTCATAGGCAACCAAATGCCGCACCAGTGTTTTTGGAATGGAGCAGTTTACACCATACATGGACATATGGTCTCCGTTATAGGTAGCAAAGCCCAGTGCCAACTCGGTTAAATCTCCTGTTCCCACCACAATGGCGTTTTTCTGATTGGCAATATCCATCAGCACTTGGGTACGCTCCCGAGCTTGTGAATTCTCGTAGGTAATGTCGTGCACCTGTTCATCCTGACCGATGTCTTTAAAATGCTGCTCTACCGCTTTGCTAATAGAAATCTCCATTAGCGTAGCACCATAAGCCTTTGAAAGGGTTTTTGCATTGTTTTTCGTTCGCTCTGTGGTGCCAAGCCCCGGCATGGTTACGGTAAGAATGCCGCTGCGGGGCAGACCAAGTCTATCAAAGGCATGGGCGGTCACAATTAGCGCAAGGGTGGAATCCAGTCCGCCCGATAATCCGATTACCGCTGCTTTGCAGCCGATATGACGAAGCCTGGTGGCAAGCCCCACGCTTTGCAGAGTTAAAATTTCATCGCACCTCTGTGCCAAATCGTTTTGACCAGATGGCACAAATGGGTGCGGTGCAAAAGCTCTTGTAAGTGTTAGACTGCGAAGGGAAAGGTCAAAGGGAACAACATGCATTTTCTGCTCTATCGCGCCAAAGGTATTGGTTCGCCGCCTCTCATGCACAAGCCGCTGCAAATCAACATCTGCAATGGTAAGTCCAGTAGTAAAACGAGTGGACTCACGGAGCATCACGCCATTTTCGGCAATCATATTATGCCCCGCATATACCATATCCGTACTGGACTCGCCCTCGCCGGCATCACAATATAAATACGCCGCCAAAAGGCGTGCAGATTGAATTAAGGTAAGCTCACGCCTGTACGCTGACTTTCCGATAATCTCATCACTGGCAGAAAGATTGCAAAGCACCGTGGCCCCCGACTCAGCCAATCGGCAAGATGGAGGCGTGCTCACCCATAAATCCTCACATAACTCTATGCCCAAAACAAATTCGGGCATGCTTGTACAAGCCAAAATAATCTCATAACCAAAAGGAACTTGCCGCTTGCCAATGGGTATGGTTTGATATGCAGGCCCGGGCGTAAAATGGCGAAGCTCGTAAAATTCTGTATAGTTCGGGATATTCTGCTTCGGAATGAGTGCCAGAATTTCGCCGTGGTATAAAACCGCCGCGCAGTTGTATAAAGCCGCACCGCTTGCCACGGGAAGACCCACCACGGTGAGCATATCCAGTGAGGCGGTTTGCTCCGTGATATGGAGCAGCGCCTCCTGCGCATCGATTAAAAGCTTTCGTTGCAAAAAAAGATCACCGCAGGTATATGCGCTAATTGAAAGCTCAGGAAAAACCACCAGTGAGGCGCCCTCCCTTGCCGCATCAAAAGCAAGTGCTATGATTCGTTCTGCATTGTATTTGCAGTCTGCCACTCGCACCAAGGGTGTTGCCGCCGCAATGCGCAAAAATCCATCCTTCATATTTTGCAGCAGGAAACTACAAGCATTCTAGTAAAAAGGAATTAAGCCTGTAGACTCTGCGACCTCCTTTTCATTTATTTATCATAAAGCTTCTTTTGCCAAGAAAACGTCATATTTCCCCTAGCTTATCTCTTTATTATACTCAACTGCGCCAAAGAAATCAAGGAAAATATATGTATGGCACGATGCTACATCTCAAATTTATACCCATATCCCCAAATGGTAGCAATATGCTGATGATAGGGTTTAATGCTCTCGCGTAGTGTTTTAATATGCGTATCGATGGTTCGGTCCGATCCGAAAAAGTCATATCCCCATACCTCATTGAGCAGAGCTTGACGGGAAAATGCTTTATTTGGGTTTTTAAGCAAAAACAGTAATAACTCATATTCCTTTGGCGTGAGCGCTACATCCTTTTCGTTGATATACACCGCATGGGAAACGGTATCAATCTGAATTCCGCTAAAGGTGATGGTGCGAGAGGGAAGAAATTTCATTTCTCCGCACCGGCGTAAAAACACTTTTATTCGTGCCACAAGCTCCTCCGGAAAAAAAGGCTTGAGAACATAATCATCCACACCAAGTGCAAAGAAACTCAGCTTATCCTCTTTTTTACCTTCCTCACTGATGATAATGATGGGGATATCTGAGGCCTTTCGAATTTGTGCACATACATTTTTGCCGTCAAGCTCAGGAAGGTCCGCTTCCGTAATAATCAAATGATATTCATTTCTTCGAAATAGCTTTAAAGCGGATATGCCGTCTGCTGCTTCATCAACCGCATAGCCTTCGTCTGATGCGCACTGCCTAATGATGCTTCGGATGCCCTTTTCACTGTCTGCCACAAGAAGTCGAACAGTTCCCATATTCTCACCCCCACGCAAAATTGCCAAACCCACTTAGCCTGTGTCCGCCACGGCGGATGATTGGGCAATGCGCCCTCACTTTATTATTATACAGGTTTTTTTATACAAATTCAATCTATTTTTACATTTGAGCAATCTCATTTTTCTTGCAAAGCAAAACGAAACTTAAATTTATAACATTTCTATGGAGCGGCAGATCTTTGTGACAAAATTCACCCTTTTGATTATAAAACAAAGCGTTATGCACAAAAACAAAGCCCGGGGCCAACCTCCCCGGGCTTTGCTCTTGTGAGCATTTTGCTATTAGGCTACGAAAAAAGCCACCGTATACGACAATAGGTGACTTTGCTTGAGTAAAAAAACCAAGCCTCTATGCACCGTAGAGCCCTAAGCAATTATTCCGGCAGGTCTTCTGACTCAGGTTCACAGCACTTTTGCGCCTTCCCACCTTAGCAGGCAGTGGCAAAATGCAAAAGCGCTCACCTTTACAGCGGCGGGACCGCACAGGATTTACACCTGTTTCCCATTTTAAGCAAGCTTGCACCGAAACATATTGTGCCTTTATTTTAAGGAACAAAGGCAATAGATAGTTTACTTTTTCATTATACTGCAAATCACATGATTTGTAAAGACTTTTTTTAAAAGTTACACTGCCGTATGGCGAGGTACATCAGCCATACTCCCCTGATGATCCTTGCACATCTTAATGGCATAGGAAAGCTTGGCCTGCGCGGCTTTTAGCATGTAAATATAATATTCAATCAGCTCTGCATTTTCACTGCTATCAATCCCCTGCCTGGCAGTATTGTATTCCATTGTAGCCTCCCACATCAGCTTGGAATAAGATTTGTCCACTTGTTCTTCTTTCTTTTGCAGACCCATACTCTGCATCACATGATCAAGTACTTTTTTCATATGTCTCACCTCATTTTTTATTATTGAAGGGTTATGTAGCAATCCTTCGCGCACGGAAAAATTACTGCGCACTATTATTATAGGTGAGTGAAAGGAAAAATATACCTTGCTTGCGATTTTTTTCATATACGGCCAGCATGCAAAAAGTCTGCTGCAAAAGCGGTGAATTAACTCACACCTTTGCAACAGACCTGATACATAAAAACTACAAATTAATAATTGGTTGCTTTAATAGAGAAATATGCCTTGGGATGAGTACATACAGGACAAATTTCGGGAGCAGCCGTGCCCGTATGCAAATGCCCACAGTTATTGCAAATCCATACTTGCTCGGAAGCTCTTTCAAATACAACGCCATCCTTGAGGTTAGCAAGCAGTTTGCGATATCTTTCTTCATGCTCTTTTTCAATCTTTGCCACCGCTTCAAACAATATGGCAACATTATCCAATCCTTCTTCTCTGGCGGTTTTGGCAAATCCGGCATACATATCCGTCCATTCATAATTTTCACCCTGAGCGGCAGCCAACAGGTTATCTGCCGTAGTGCCTACGCCGTCATGCAGAAGCTTGAACCATATTTTCGCGTGTTCCTTTTCATTGTTTGCCGTTTCTTCAAAAAAGGTACTAATCTGATTGAGTCCCTCTTTTTTTGCTTGGGAGGCAAAATACGTATACTTGTTTCTTGCTTGGCTCTCTCCGGCGAAAGCTGCCATTAAATTTGCTTCTGTTTTTGTTCCTTTTAAATTACTCATCATAAACTCCTCCTCTAAAATATAACATTAGGATTTACATCATTTTATTATCTATTCATTAAATATCCGCACTCCAAAGTCCATGCAGATTGCAGTATTCATATATGGTAGCATCGCCCTTATCTTCAAATACCGCGGTGGGCGCCTCCCCGGGAGATAGCCATACTCTTTGCGTTCCGCCTTCAAAGACCATTTCAATCCACATAATATAATGTGTATCTAACATGGGGTGCAATACAGCGCCGACCTCTACCATAATCTTGCCGTCTTTTCGCTGAACCTTTGGTACATGCTTTTCCATAGCGGCATCTACGGCTCCGGGCATAAGTTTGGTCATTGGTTTTCCGCAGCAAACCAGTTGACCGCCACCCTTGTGGATAAGCTCAACGATATTGCCACAAACCTCACAACGATAAAATTCTACATTTTTACTCATTTTCGTATCCCCCTTATAAATTATTTTTTTGCCTCTTTCTTCAAAGCTGCAAAATAAAGTAAATTCACTTTGCCAAATCAGTTTTGTTCTTTCTCCCACTTGTCCACGTGGCGGCAAGAAGGACATACCCCTTGAAACACAATATCATGAGGCTCAACATAAAACCCTGTGGCATCTGCAATTTTGTGGTCAATAATAGAGACACAATTCACATCCACATCTTTAAAAGCCCCACATGAGGCACATTTAATATGATAATGAGGGAGCAAGGTTGCATCAAATCGATCTGCAGCGCCCGGCACGCCGATTTTGCGCACCATGCCGGTGGTTGAGAGTGCATTTAAGTTGCGGTAAACCGTAGCCAGTCCAATATCGGGATAGGATGCCGAAACTCTATGATAAACCTGCTCTGCACTTGGGTGGCACGTCAGCGCCGCCACTGCCTCCAATACCAGCTGACGCTGGATGGTATTCCGCTTTGCCATACTCATCACGACCTATGACTTATTTTTAATGAGAATTATTATTTATTGATATTATATATCATTTA
>CAZQDP010000065.1:0-6822 GCA_964592375.1 uncultured Eubacteriales bacterium
TCATAGATAATCAAGCAGTAGGCAGTGATGTTTTAGGCAGTCAATTTCCTTCTGGTAGCGTGGAAATGCAAATTATTGATATATTGTCTTCCAGTAGGGAAAGATACAATTATGCATCCGAAGAGGAATTGAAATTTGAACTTCGCATGCGAAAAGAAATCATTGCAGCGGCAAAGGCGTTACATAAAAGCGGCATGTCTTTCGCAGTCTTTCGCAAGGTCAAACGCAATGAGGATTTTTGGGACCTTACAGATGAGGGAGGACTTTTGCTAAAGGACGGAGTTTTGCCCAGCGATGCAATTAATGATATTTTCAAAAGAGGATCCCAGTATGCAACGGAATGCGCAACCGCCATGGTTATCGTCTATTATAAAACACTTCTCACCGTTTTTGGGGAGGAAGCTTTTAACCGTCTGTTTCCGAAAATAGAGCTAATGAACTGGCGGCATATTGACAAAAATTTAAAAGAAATCGGGTATATGCATCAGGAGAAGGATTATCTTCCGGGGGACCGCAGATATTTTGCAAATCCGGATGTGGATCCTAAAACGCCTGAATGGCAGGGGGAAAATGTCATTGATTTGGATCAGGGTCTATACTTCGGTCATGGAATTGGAATCAATACAGCGGATACAATGATTCGCGCGCTCAATAAAAACCGAAAAGAGGATGCCGAGCAGTCAGCGCATCTTTTAGACTCGGCGGGACGCCCAAACTTCCCAAAATTGTATGAGTTATATGCACAGTCTATCGCTTGAGCACGATAGAGACGCATTGAAATGTTTCTCATCTTGACAAGGAGACTGTGATATGATACCATTTAAAAAATAGTAAGTGTTTTGCAAATGAAAAGGCGGTGTCTGGTTTGAGATATAAAATGATTATTTTACTTATTTTCGCTTTCATTCTTCTGGATAATAGGATGGGTGCAATTGCATTTCCTGTTTCTTCAGGGGTGTTTATTGATGCAAATGGAGAGGAAACGAAGATTTTACACCAAATAAAAGGTGCAAGAGCCGATATCAATATCTCAGATGAGGTACAAGAGGTCACCTTTTTTATTGCCCAGTTTAGTCAAAAAGGGTTACTTAAAAAAGTGGTTTATCGTCGGTACACCGATTTGAGTCAAAAACCTTTAAAGGCAGAAGTTTTTCTCCAAAACGCCATTGCAAGCGATGATATCATAAAGACATACGCATGGGATGGACTTGGCAGTGTTACGCCTTTATCAAGTAGTGTGACAATCGGAAACAAAGGCCCTGAAATTGGCAAAATTCTTCCCTCTTTTGAAAAAGCAAAAACTGACCTTGCGGGGAAATTTTCCGAAGATTGCCTTGCCATGCTACTTGATTACCCCATAGCAAAAAGTGGTAATGACTTTATAGCGATGGAGGAAGATAATGATATCCGTCCTTTTAATGTAGATGGCACCGCTTTGGTGCCGGCTTCATTTATTGCAACGCATTTTGGAGCAAATGTGGTTTGGGATAAAACGGCATCAAAGCTTACCATTACGCAGGATCAAAAAATCATAGAGCTTGTTGTAGGGCAGAAAAAAATAGTGATAGATGGTGCACCGAGTGATTTGGAGCTTGCAATCACTTCTTATCATGATGTCGTTTTTGCGCCGGTTCGTCCACTATGTGAAGCAATGGGTATAAACCTATTTGTGGATGACAGAGGCCTCATTGTGCTTAGTTATGCGCCTGTTTTTTCAAAGGCCAGCGGGGATGATCAAGTGCTTATTCAATATTTAATTGGCGCGATAAAAGAAGAGACCACCGCTTTTGCAGGTGGTAAGTATTCCACGGTTTATATGAGTAGCCGTTGGTATAGAACAGATGGCAGAGACGGCCAGTGGGGCACGCTCGATGCTATAAAAAGATTTATGGCCACAGGGGATAAATGGTCGTATATTACCAATAAATCTGAAATTCAGTCCATGACGGATTTGGGTATTTCCTTTCAAGGAGCAATCAACGCCAATATGGGCATAACAGGGGTCACCGAAGCCAAGTATTTTGACGGTGCAATCGCCCAAGCGCCATGGATGAGCTGGGTTCATATCTGGAGCTGTGCCAATAGCCCTGAGTACAAGCAGCTTTTAAAGAATAATATCAAAACCATGATAGATAGCGGCGTGAGGGAAATTCAATATGACGACTGGTCTTTGAATATGTCCGCTATTAATTGGGGTGCTTGCTACTGCGATCATTGCATGTCTCTATTTACACAGTACTTAAAAAATAATTATACTGCTGCGGACTATGCCACTTTTGGCATTACAAACATCAATACCTTTAATCTGAAAACCTTTCTTGCAGGAAAAGGGGTAGTAACCAATGCGCAGGCCATGACAAAAATGGCAAGCCTTGCAATGAACACGCCTTTTAATAAATTTCAAGCAGAAAGCGTCAGAGCGCATCATGCAGAACTCAAAGCGTATATGGATGGCTATGCAAAAAGGCCCATTCTTTTTACACATAACACAAGAGCATTATCTAAAACTTATCCAATTCCGGAAAGTCAATCCTTGGCGTATGATATTTTTGACGGAGCCATGGGAGAAACCCATATGGATGGGATGATGGCAGATGCCATTGTGGAAGAGGGCTATATTTCGAGAGCGGTTGGCAAGCAGTTTATTATTTCCCCTTTGCCTGAAAATGAAGCAACAATGGAAACACTTCGAAGCGGAATCGCAATGGCCTATGCCACGGGTCAATTTTTACTCATTCCCTGGGATGCATGGCTTGAAGGTTCCACCAGATATTTTGCAAAAACAGAGGAATTAGAAGGTCTCTACTGGTTTGTTCGCCAATATCCGGAGCTTTTTGATCACTATGAAGCGATAGAAAAAGTCGGCGTTACAGTGAACCTCAATGTAGAGCCCGCGGGGAGCCTAAAAAGCAATTTATTTAGCCTTTATCAAAAGGGTATCCCTGTAAAAGCGTTGGTTACCATGAAAAACAATCCGAATTTCTACATTCAACAGGAACAATTAGAAGGCCTCAGTGACATCATACAGCTCAGTGATATTTCGCAAATCGCAGAGCCTGAAAAAGCCCTCATTGAGAATTGCGGCGCAATGGTAACAGACCTTACCGATGCGCAGGGGATAAGTGACATTGCAAACGCCACCTTTTTGGCAAAGGTACAAGGGGACCTCAAAGACACCTTTGCCGTGCTTCGCGAGAATACGCTATATACAGATGCACCAAAGATGCTTCATGTGGTGAGCTATGCGGGGCTAAAGCAATCAAGCGTGACCGTGGAGGTAAATAATCGCTATTTATATGGCGATAGTGCCGATTTGGTATGCACGATTTATGAGCCCGGGAAAAATCCTGTGGTGAAAAATATAAAATCAGGTAGCGGAAAAACGCTCATTACCCTGGATGTTTTAGATAGATGGGCCGTGGTGTCTATTGGGACAAGCACTTCTCAAAAAAATAGCGGATACCAATTATCGGATGGACTATCAGGTATTGGCCTTGGCACAAGACAAAGTAATGATACGGCTAGCGGTGGGAATGGCAGAGTGGAAATGGTTACCTATGGGGCAGGAACAGGGGTTAGGACGGCAGCAGATACAACAGGCAGTCAAGAGGAGGGGAATTTTGTTTATCAAAATTTGCATGCAGGAAGCTTGAAAGAATATAGCGTTTGCGCAAAATTTTCCGAAATTGGTGGCACGGGTGGGCTTATGGTTCGTGAAAACCCAACTGCTAACGCAAGATTTTTAGCTTTGATTTGGGACGGTGCAGAGCTTAAAATTGCTTCAAGGAATGAAATAAATAAAAGCGTAACCTATACGAAGGTGGGAAATGTGAAGCCCACCTATGCGAAACTTGTAAAAGTGGGGAGCACCATATGTGCCTATACTTCCAATGATGGGGTTGGCTATGCGCTGGCCGGCCAAGTCAGTATATCTATTAATAGTCCATTGGCAGGGGTATTTGCTGCGTCGAATACTTTATTTGCGGCAAAGTCTACTTTTGAAGATTTACAGTTTGATGAGGGTGCATATCCAAACGACCCGATAAAAACCTTTACCATAGGGATTGCAGACAATGAAATTCATATGAAGGAAAAACAGAAGCTCAATCTCTACATTGAAACCACAAGCGGCAAGCAACTCACTACAAACGATGTGGATTTAAGCTATACATCCGGAAATGAACAGGTCTTGAAGGTGAATGTAGATGGCACGCTCCTTCCTGTTGCCATCGGCACTGCAAGTGTGAAGGCCACCTTTACCATGGGGAGTGTAAAAAGCGAAGCTGCCGCTACGATTACGGTCGTGAAAGCAGATCTACTCATGTACAGGCCGGATTTTTCGGGCGGCTTTAAAAAAGAAATGAAGTCAAATAACGACGCCAATAAAATAGAAAACAACCAGCTTATTGTTTCTTCAACAGAAAGCGGCATGACTTCCGATGTTAATTTTACCTTCGAACAAAGAAGGGAAGACACGGTGTATGAATTTGACTTCAGTGCAGTATTTGGCACGGAGAGTCAAACAACAGGCACCAGAGTGCTATATACAGATGGAATGGCAGTTTCGGTAACTGCGGATAAAAACGGCTTTAACTATTTCTTTGGAGATGACCAAATCAAGATTGCGGCAATTGAAGAAGGAAGAACATACCACGTGAAAGTGGTGATTTATTATTCTACTGCCGCATGCGATGTATATATCGATGGCGAGCAAGTGGTGGATAAGGGTATCTTCCGAAGTAGCGCCGCACCTTCGGGCACCTTCCAATTAGGCGGCTGGAGAGTGGGAACAGATACAAGATATATTTGGTCGAACCTTACGGTAAGCTCTGTAGAATAGATAAAAACAAACATATAAGGCGGAGGGTAAAAATGAACGAAAACCACATGACTCGTTCTTTGGAGGATTATTTGGAAGCCATTTATAATTTGGAGAAAATAAACGGAAGTGCACGAGTGACCGATCTTGCAAGAGAGATGAATGTATCAAAGCCAAGCGCCAATCAAGCACTCATTACCTTATCAGGTATGGGTTTTGTGCAATATGAAAAATATGAACCGGTCACGCTCACGGAGCAAGGTGCGCTACGCGCTCAGGAAATTTTAAGACTGCATACGCTTTTGCGGTGTTTTCTCATTGAGGCACTTGGCGTTGATGGAAAAATAGCGGAGAGAGATGCATGCAAGATGGAACACGTCATCAGCCGAGAAACCATTGAGGGAATTATGAAATATATGAAGGACAAAGACCTTTCATAAGCATGTGTGCATATTGTTGCTTTTTTAGCCGATATTTTGCCAAAAATGCACAAAAAATGAAAAATCGTATTGACAAAAGGCAAATAAAAAGTTAACATCTCTATGATGCAAACATTAAAAATGGAGAAGAGCAATTGATTTTTTTCTTCCCTTCTTGTGCATCAAAATGAACAAAGGAGAGATGTAAATGAACGCCTTGAAATCGGTTGTACATGGTTATCTTCCCGATGAAAAACCCTCATGGGGAAAACTGCTACTTTTTGCACTCCAGCAAATCATTGTTATGTTCCCTGCAACTGTAACAGTTGCACTGCTCACAGGTTTTCACGTATCCACAACTATCTTTGCCAGCGGTCTTGCAACAATTTGCTTTTTATTTATCACAAAGGGTAAAATCCCGCTCTATTATGGCTCTAGTTTTTCGTATATCGCCGCCATTGTTGGCATTACAGGAGCCAACTTTGGCACGCCGGCGCCGGATATGCTCATTTCTCAGGCGCAATTTGGTATTATCTGTTCCGGATTTATCTCCATTTTGGCAGGTCTTATTGTCAGTCGTTTTGGGATGAAGTCCATTGAGAAAGTGCTTCCCCCTACGGTTACCGGCTCTATTGCTCTGGTCATTGGAGTATCCCTTGCCAGCACCGCCATTACCTATGCAGGTGGCTTTGATCCCAAAACCGGACTTGCAAGCGATACGGCATGGATTGCCGCCATTGTTACCCTGTTGGCAACCATTTTGTTCTCCGTTTACTTAAGAGGTGTTTGGGGGCAACTGCCCATTTTATTTGGTATTCTTGTAGGCTATGTGGTCAGTATTCCTTTGGGACTTGTTGACTTTACAAAGATATGGACAGGCACCGTCATTGCCATTCCTCATTTCACCCTGCCCATTCCCAATTGGATGGCACTTTTGGCCATTATGCCCATCGCCATTGCCACCATTCCCGAATCCACAGCCCATCTGTTCCAGCTCGATATTTATGTCAACGACCTTGCCAAGAAGAAAGGCAAGGGGGAATATAAAATTGCGGATAAGCTGGGGTTAAACCTCATTGGTGATGGCATTGGAGATATTGTGGCTTCCATGTTTGGCGGACCTGCCGGTACCAATTATGGCGAAAATATTTCTACCATGGCCATTACCAAAAACTTCTCCACGTTTGTACTTGGTGCGGCTGCTGTGCTTGCGATGGTGTTGGCTTTCTTCCAGCCCCTTTCCAATGCAATCAATACGGTGCCCGGCCCCGTTATTAACGGTGCTTGCATTTTCTTGTTCGGCGTTATCGGCGCACAAGGGATTGCCATTATGATCAATAAAAATGTAGACTTATTCAATGCCAAAAATCTTGCAGTCATCGCCGTGATTACTGTGATTGGTCTCGGCGGTCACTACGGCTTTCCCAATAGCATGATCCCATTTTTCGGCGCAAAGCTTCCCGCAATTGCAACCTCTGCGGTGGTAGGTATTGTACTGAACCTTATTTTATCCATTGGAAAAGGAAATGAAGCGCAAGAGGTAGAGTAAAAAAGAATAAAAACTGCATATAAAAGAGAGCCGCA
>CAZQDP010000065.1:6922-13033 GCA_964592375.1 uncultured Eubacteriales bacterium
GCTCTCTTTTTGCTTTTCCATAACATGTATCAGCTAAAGCACTCCGCCACTTCCATATGGTTGGACTCAAGAGAAAACTGCTGGTTAACACAGTAGGGCAAAAAGAAGTAGGAACCCTTCTGTAGTTTCTTTTCATACCCTTTCCCAATCAAACTGCCACTTCCACCCGTCACTACATAGACTGCAGGAGCATGAAAAAGTGTGAAACTGCCCTTGGAAAGCGAGATTTTATTCACACAAAAACAAGGGGTATCCTCCATGCCGATTAATTCCTCATATCGATACCCCGCTTGCTCCATGATGGTTTTTGGTGTTTTCCATGGCTTGGGCGATACAGAAAAATCAAAGCAATCCATGGCAATATCCCTATGCAGACCTAAGAACATTTCCTGCTCACTCAGTGCATAATCGCCGCAAAAGTGCTCGGGGGAAATGGTAAAGTCCGTGGGTTCTTGCACCTCAAGAATGAGACAACCCTCTCCGATGGCATGCACCGTTTTGGCAGGTATAAAAAATACATCCCCTGCTACCACCGGATATTCGCAAAGAAGCTGCGCCATGGCCGATGGATTTGTCCTACTCTCATCGATGGCACGGAGGAATTTTTCCTTTGTAATTCCTTCCCGAAATCCATAGTATATTTTGGCGCCCTCTCTTGTGGCAAGCACAATCCAGCTTTCCGCTTTGCCAAAGGGGGAACCAAAATATTTCCGGGAAAACGCTCGGTCGGGATGTGCCTGCACCGGCAGGCGAATGGCGCTGTCTAAAAGCTTTACCAAAATACCAAAGCTACCCGCCTTGCCAAGCATTTCCTTAGGGTACTTTGCAAGGAGCTCATCAAAATGCAGGCCGCTGCCAAGCAGTTTTGAAACGCCTTCTTTTTCAAAAGCACTTTCTTTATTCAAAGCCGTAACGCAAGAGGCAACCCATTCTTCGGGGAAATTGCCGTCTTCTGGCGTATCTCCAAAAAAATCGGCAAAAAGCTTTCCGCCTTGGTACACTCGAAACACACGATTTCGTTCAAAAAAAATAGGCTTATTGTACATCATTACACCTCATATTGTATCATTTTTTGTGCCTCGCAAAAACTGCTAAAATGACCGACTGCAATAAGAGAAAACAGCATGGCGCCATAGGAGGCCTCTTCCTTGTGCCTGGGTATTTTAAGCGCAAGTCCAAACTGAGATTCAAACACTTTTTGGAGCGGCTTGTTTTTACGCAGGCCATTGCCGGAGCCCACAAGGGAGGATGCCGATACGCCCATGGTGGCAAATAGGTCGGAAAGTTCCGTGGCAATGCCCTGCAAAACCCCCATGGCAAAATCCGAAGCAGTCAAGTTATCCATGCCTATATTGCCGATGCTTGCTCGCAAATTGGGGCATTTTCGCGTTCCGCAAAATTGATTGTGAAAAACAAGGTCACTTAGCGGTGCCGTTTCTAGAAGCTTATCCATGGCAGGATATAGAGTGTCAGGCATTTTGCCGGTTGCCATGAAGACCACATCTCTAAAAAACCTTTCCATCAAAACAAAGGAGCGGCCGCCGCACAAAGCAGAGCCCACAAGTAAATATTTTTGCTCAATGAAGGGTCGAACCTCCACGGGGGCAATGCATTGCGCTGTATCGGTCAAAACGGATACCTGAGAGCCCGTACCCACATTGAAAAGTGCACTGCCCATTTGATCCACAGCGCCCATAAAGCTTGCTTGATTATCCCCAATAGCCACCGCTACCGGGATGTTATTCCAAGTACCCATCAGTGCATAATCGCTGACGATAGGTGCATGAAATTCGCGAGAAAAGGTATTTGCCTTTAAATCAAAAAGCCCAAAGCTTGCCGCATTTGTCGTGTGAATGGTTGGTGTTTTCTTGCCGCAAAGCCACATGGCCAAATAGTCACTAATGGTGCAAAAAAAGGCGGCATCCTTTGGCACAAGATGATGGAGCTCATTGTAAAAATTGGTCACATGACCATAGCCGGTGGCACAGCTTAAATACTGAGCGTAGGTGGTGTTCTCATAAGGTAAATCCCCTCTGCCGTCCTGCCAAGTATATAAGGGAGAAACGGCTTCGCCAAGGGCATTGAGATATACAATGCCATGCATTTGGCCTGTAATACCGATGGAAATCACATTTTCACAGCGAAGCTCCGCTAAAACCAAAAGCGATTTCTTTAAAATCTGTGCCGGATCCTGCAACCGTTCCCAAGGGCTACCTGTCACAATAAAACAATCATTTGCCTGGGTGATACTGCGAAGCACCTGGCCACTACCGGCATCAACCAATATGCCGCAAATGCTTGTTGTACCAATATCTATACCAATTCCAAAACGCATACTAACCCTCCATTTTTGTGGATGCTAAATCCAACCGTTTGATGATGTCCTGCTGTATCGCATCGGACAAATCGAGAAAATTCACAAAGGTGCCATGTATCCTCATAATATATACCCCACTGGGAGCATATTTTTTTGGATTTGCCAGAAGCTTTCTCAGTGTTTCGGGAGTTGTGACATTCACATATAAGTAAAAGGGTGCCAAATGTTTATTTTGCTGATTAAAAAACAGGGGCGTGATGATTTTGTTTTTAAACTCCAGCCCTTTTTCCTCGAAGGTGGAGCCTGTGAAATACTTGGGGTCAATACCAAAGTGGGAGGCATAGCCACCGCAAAACTTTTCAAAGGGCAGTTTCATGGTGGAAAGCATGCGAAAGCCCATACCCCCGCCGGATTCCCCATATAAGGGGTCAACACCATAGCCAAGCATTTCTCGTGCCAAGCGGCCATCCGGCGTAGCACCCACCCAATAGCCATAGAGAAGGTGTGTAGACGGGCTGCTAAAATCAGGGCGGAAGGGTCTGCCAAGCGCATTCTTTTTACTTCGGACCATATCGGCAATTTTGCCTGCAAGATGCGCGGCTTCATTGTCTACCTCTTCCATATTATTTCCAAATTTGGGGCAAGAGCGCAGAAATGCGTGCAGCGCTGCATATCCCACAAAATTGTTTTCAAGCGCCTGCACAAGCGTATCCTTATCCTCAGGACGCCGGGACAAAAGGTGGTCTATAGCAATAAAGCTGTCTGCAACTACAGACAAGCCGTGAATGAGGCAGCCACTGCCACTGTACTTGGTGCCCTGTTTTTTTGTGCTTCGCATGTCTGCCCCGTACTCAAGTCCACCCATAAAGGCACTTAGAAACGGTACCTTTAGATTAGACAGTGCAACCATGGCGCTGTTTGCCGCCCGGACCATCTCATCTAACACCATATCCACATTTTGATAAAATGCATTTCTCATATCGGCAAGGTCGCAAGCTTTTATATTCACAAGCTGCTCCCCTGAAATCAGCGATTTTCCACCGGTCAAGGTTAGCTCCAATATTTTGGGCAGACTCAGCCAACTGTTTGTGGTGTTGCCATTGTCCTTTCCCATAATCAGTGGCTCCTGGCAGCCTGCTATGGCATAATGAGGCAAATCCGTTTTATCAATGCCGGCTTTTTCGAGCACCACAAACATGGAGTCATCATTAAAAAGCGAGGGAGTAAGCACGCCGGGAGAGAAGAAGAATTTTCCGAGCGCCCGATACAATTCATCCGGCGTATTTTGGTGCAATTTTATCGATAAAATGGGCTGTGGTAAATTCATATCGTAATAGGCATCCAAAAGAGCATAGGAGGTTTCATTTGTCAAATCCTTGCCATCGCAATCTTTGCCGCTGACAATTATATTTTGAGAAATAGCCCAACCTCTGTCTCCCACATGAAAGAACACCAAAAAATGCTTAAAAAGCTCGGCGGTGGTTTCCCTGCGCCAATCGTTTCGGTAAGGTTCAAATATACGGTCCGCATTTCCTACGGAAAAGGCAAAAGGGTTGGGGGCCTGCTCCATGCACATCATTTGCCACAAAAGCATGTAAAGCTGCATGGCTTCATAAAGATTGGTTGCCCCTTTGGTGGAAATGCGCTCTAAAGAGCCAATCATAAAGTCCAGTTGTTTTTTTCGTGTGCTTGTTGCCGTATCTTTTTGCTCCTTAGCAATTTTGATGTAGCGAGAAATGAGTATTTTAACGCATGAAAGCGCAATTTCCATTGCCCGAAAGGTTTCGCCTTCTTTTTCCGCACACGCTTTTATGATGTGGTCAAGTCCATGATTTAGCACGGGACGAAAATCGGGAACCAAATGCCCCGTTACCTGCTCCACAAAAAAAACAACCTCTTTTGTATAATTCTCTATTTCGTTATATACCTTGCAAAGCTCCCGGACAAACGGTGTTTGCCGCACATATTCCTTTACATGGTCAATGCGTGGGCGGGTAAATTCTGTATTTGGCGCAATATCATCATATACAGCGGTAGGGTCGCAGTACCCGGAAAACTCCTCCACCTTGAATGAGGGATTGATCAAGGCATAGCTTCTGGCAAAGGCATCCCTTTGGGTTCCCACAAATACCGCATGCTCGCTGATGGAAAGCGGTATATGCTGAATAATTTCCCTCAGCACATATGCGCCGCGCACTTCGCCTTGAAAGGCATTGAACTGCTCCTCAATATTGCATGCTATTTCTTTTGCCAAAAACCAGCCATCCAGTCGCATGTGGCTGCGTTCCTGCTCAAATAATTTATTGGCCATGGCGGAAATTTCACCGTCTTGATAGATACTTCTCATAATAGGTATCCTTCACTTTCTATGATATTTAAGTGATTTTTCTTAAATAGGGTTTGAAAGGTACTTAACATTTCGGCCGAAATAAACCCATTTTTCACCTTATACTCCGTTCGCCATTTTCCCTTGCCGTATTCGTGATAGGGAAGTAATTCAAAAGTTATATGCTTGGTATCAAAACAATTAAAATAATCAATAAAACCGTGCGTGTCGGTGTTAAATCCGCAGATCAGGGGTATTCTTATGAGCGCCTGACGGCCACTTTCGCAGATTGCTTTAAAATTCTGACAGATGCATTCATTGCCCACCCCTGTATATTGCTTTAAAATATGGCTGTTATAATGCTTGAAATCCATCATCAAAAAATCAATCAGTGGAAAAAGCAGCGGTAGTTTTTCGTGCGTGCCGTTGGTCTCCATTGCGGTATGAATTCCTTCTTTGTGCAGTAACGCCAAGGTGGTTTTCAGCTCGTCAAATTGCATGGTAGGCTCACCACCTGTAAATGTGACGCCGCCGCCATCAAAAAACATAAGCTGGCTTCGCATGCATTCATCAGCAATTTCTGTGGGCGAAAAAACATCCTTGATAACAAAATCCATGCCCTCCGGGTTGGAGCACCATGGGCAGTGCATATTACAGTGCCCAAGATGATATACAAGACGATTACCGGGACCATCTTGTGCATAGTGAAAGCCTTTTTGAAAGATATTCATTTAAAACCCCTTAGCATTAGTAAACTCAATTAACTAAATAGATATTAACATAGAATAAACCCGATGTCAAGCAATTAATTGAAAAAATGATAGAGAGAAAGCGTGCCGGCACAAAGCACTTTTGACTGTAGGGCTGTGCCCCTTACCGATATATTTTTGCCGGAAAGTGTTTTGGAGGCGATTTCCTTCTCCAAATATAAAATGAGCTGATGGGGACGATATCTGATATCACCAGCCAGCACAATCAGCTCTAAATCGAATAGATTGGCGGCATTGATGATCGCTATGCCCAAATACTTTGCTTCCTGCTTTATGAGCGCTGTATTTCCACTGTCGATCACACTTTTCCAGCTACTAAATCCTGTGTTTGAAAGAAGTGCCGGCAAAGATGCATATTTTTCAAGGCAACCGATGTTGCCGCATTCACAGGCAATGCCGTCAAATTTAATGGAGGTATGACCGAGCTCATTGATACCCGCATAAATTTGGTTATCAATAATAATCCCGGAGCCCACACCTTCATCTGCAATAATGGTCATAAAATGAGAGGCATCTTTCGCGGTGCCAAAGTATTTTTCATATAGTGCCCACCCGTTGGAGATGTTTTGCAAAAAGACAGGATAACCCGTCAAGGCTTCTAATTTGTGCGAGATATTCAAATGATGCCATTGGTTAAAGTTGGGGGGATTGAGAATAATCCCCTTATCCGTATCCACCGGGCCGGGCGTCGTTACACC
>CAZQDP010000066.1:0-12906 GCA_964592375.1 uncultured Eubacteriales bacterium
CAGTAAGGCAACTCGGGCACCAGTTGATGATGCGATAGCCTCTATAAATAAGTCCTTTTTCATATAGATTAACAAAAACCTCGCGCACTGCGCGGGAGCAACCTTCGTCCATGGTAAAACGAAGCCGGGACCAATCGCAAGAACACCCTAATTTTTGTAGTTGCAAAACAATGCGACTGCCAAATTTCTCTTTCCACTCCCAAACACGCTTTAAAAATTGTTCTCTGCCCAAATCGTACTTTGTGATATTTTCCTCAATGCGCAGATATTCTTCTACCTTAATTTGCGTGGCAATGCCGGCATGATCCGTACCCGGAACCCACAGGGCGCTATAGCCTGCCATGCGCTTATAACGGATGAGAATGTCCTGGAAGGTATTATCCAGTGCATGACCCATATGAAGTTGACCCGTCACGTTAGGGGGTGGTATTACGATGGTAAAAGGCTTTTTTGAATGATCTACTTGCGCAGAAAAATAATTATTCTCCTGCCAGAATGTGTACAGCTTTTCCTCTACCGACACAGGTTCATACGTTTTTGCCAATTCTTTTTGTGGCATATAAACAACCAATCCTTTCACAACGAAGGTTAAATAAACTTTCCTAAGATATAGAGTGCAAAAATTGCAACCGCAGACATGACAATCCCTACGGATTTAAATAAATACAAATAAATGGGTGCATATTCTTCGCCGCAAAACAGACGCAGTATTGGCGCGGCAACATAAATAACCACAACACCCAAAAAGGACAAGCCCCATAACAAACTATCAATAAGCACCTTGTAACCTCCATTTTTCACGGGCAGACTTGGCAACGCGGGTATGCATGGCAAGTCCGCCCGATAACATTTTACCTATTCTACTCAGAAATAAGAGAAATCTTTTTGATAACCGGTTTATTGACCGGAGAGTCTCCGTTTACGGGAGTTTTGGCAAGCTCATCGACGACTTCAAGGCCGGTGACAACCTTACCGAAAGCGGCATAGCCGCCATCTAAAGACGGATAGTCGGCATGCATGATGAAAAATTGGCTTGAGGCCGAATTTGGATCACCAGAACGTGCCATGGAAATAACGCCACGGGTGTGCTTGAGTGTGTTTTGTGTAAAGCCGTTCTGAGAAAATTCACCGGGGATTGTCGTGTCTGATCCACCCATGCCGGTTCCTTTTGGGTCACCACCTTGAATCATAAAGCCGGAGATAATTCTGTGGAAGGTAAGGCCATCATAAAAGCCTTTTTTCACTAAGCCTACAAAATTTTCAACTGTTTTGGGGGCGTATTCGGGATATAACTCTAAAACAATTTTCTTGCCATTTTCCATTACGATTTCTACCATTGGTTTCGCTCCTTCTTTTATAGTCTGCTCATCTTTACCTTGGGTTTCCTGTTCGTTGCTCTGCGCTGAAGAACTTGCGGCATTACTTTGCTGCGAAGAGGCTGAACCAGTGGACTTTCCATATGTGCCATAGATATACATTGCAATGATGGAAAGTACAATAACCAAACCAATTCCGGATACCGAATAAAGCATATGCTTTGTGTTTTTGGCGACCATCTCCGCATGAACTACGGGATCGTCAATTTTCTTTGTGTGCTTTTTTTGTGCCATAAATTTTATCCCTCCAATGAAATTTGCTAATATAATATTATATCACATATTATACATTTTTCAAGTATTTTTACCGCAAAATATTTTATTTAAGTGTATTGGTATTGAAATTCATGTAAAAAAAAGATATAATGGTTAAAAACAAAGCATGCAAAGGTGAGAGATATGCCTTATGCAAGAAGGAATATCTTCAATACAAAGCCTCGTGCGAAGACGCAAGAAAGGAAATATAAAACATGTTTGATAAATTAGAAGCGACGGATTTTCGATATGAGGAGTTAAATCAGCTGGTATCTGACCCCGCGGTGATTGCGGATAATCAGAAGTGGACTCAGCTATGCATAGAGCTTTCTGAAATTACGCCTCTTATTATGAAATTCCGTGAATACAAAAAGCTAAGAGAGGATATTGATGGAGCAAGGGATATGCAAGCCTTGGAAACCGA
Source organism: uncultured Eubacteriales bacterium (assembly GCA_964592375.1). Classification (GTDB taxonomy): domain Bacteria; phylum Bacillota; class Clostridia; order RUG12999; family RUG12999; genus CAZQDP01. The sequence goes on from CAZQDP010000066.1 coordinate 2,056, forward strand.
TAAGGAATTCAAGGAACTGTTACGCCTTGAGATTGAAGAGAACAGTAAAAAAATGGAGCAGGTAGCCGATGAACTCAAGGTGCTACTTTTACCTAAGGATGTGGATGATGATAAAAATGTCATCATGGAAATTCGGGCAGGTACCGGTGGAGAGGAAGCCGCGCTGTTTGCCGCCAGCTTATTTCGCATGTATGCTATGTATGCAGACAATCATAAGCTGAAGGTTGAGATTATGGATGAAAATTCTACCGAGCTTGGTGGGTATAAGGAAATCGTTTTTTCTGTATCCGGCAAGGGCGCATATAGTAAGCTCAGGTTTGAAAGCGGAGTGCATCGTGTACAAAGGGTGCCGGAAACGGAGGCGGGTGGTCGGATACATACCTCTGCAGTCACCGTTGCGGTGCTACCCGAGGCACAGGATATGGATGTTGAAATCAATACAAATGATCTTCGAATCGATGTATATCGTGCCAGTGGAGCAGGGGGGCAACATATTAATAAGACGGAATCTGCAGTGCGTATTACTCATTTGCCTACCGGATTTGTGGTGGCATGTCAATCGGAGCGTTCGCAGTTTCAAAACAAAGATACAGCGATGAAAATTTTGCGTTCAAAGCTATATGACTATTTATGTCAGCAGCAGGATGCCGAGCTTGCCAAGGCTCGTAAGGATCAAGTGGGTTCGGGCGACCGGAGCGAACGAATAAGAACCTACAACTACCCCCAAGGACGGGTAACGGATCACCGAATAAACCTTACCCTTTATAAAATTGATGCCATTTTAAACGGTGCTGTGGATGAGCTGATTGAGGCACTGTCTATTGATCGACAGACCAAACTTTTAAGGCAGGAAGAAACAGAATAAAAGAATAATCATTGCCCCACTCGCATATTTTAGGGTACGCTAATATTGAAAGCTGCTCTTTGAAAAAAACGGAGGTGAGCGAGTGGGATTTCTTTCGCTGGCGGGCGCAGGACTCATGGCCGGAATTGCAGGCACGGGTTTGGGTGGGATTATCGCAGCTGTGATAAGCAATCGAAACACAAAGCTACTGGCGGTCATCATGTCCTTTGCGGCAGGACTGATGCTGGCGGTTACCTGCTTTGATTTATTGCCGGGCGCATTTGAAGCTGGTGGCAGTGGAACAGGCATTGCCGGTTGCATATCGGGTTTTGTACTGATGATGTACTTAGAGACCCATTTGCAACAGCCTGTATGCACCGCAAAAAATGAGCGGTTATATTATGCAGGGATTTTGACCGGAATTGGTATTGCATTACATAATTTCCCCGAAGGGCTTGCAATTGGTGCAGGCTTTGAATCCTCTGTGGCATTGGGCTATAAGTTGCTATTAACTATTGCACTGCACGATGTGCCAGAAGGAATTGCAATGGGACTTCCGCTGAAAATGTCGGGCGTTGGAAAAACAAAAATGATTACATACACTTTTTTAGCAGGAATGCCGACTGCCCTTGGTGCTCTTTTCGGAAAGGCATTGGGGAGCGTTTCCCCTTTATTTATTTCCTTAAGCCTTGGACTTGCCGCTGGAGCGATGCTCCATGTGGTGTTTGGCGATCTGTTGCCAGAGGCTGGGGACATACACCGTGGAAGACTCAATACACTTAGCTTGATTGTAGGTTTGATTATAGGAATGATGATTTAACGGGGCTAAAAGGATATGATTATTGAAAATATACAGGTTATATTATCTTCTTGCAAAAAATATAAAATATTTCTTGCACTATCCCAAAGAAAGTGACAAATAGTTCAAATATCTTGATTTATTGCGGAGGCTGTGCCTCTGCTTTTTTTTTGCACAAATCGACAAGTGACACGTCAAAAAAAGTTTGAATGCCCAGATGACACGTGATAAAAAGCGCAATGTCGAATTTTCTGCTACGAAAAATAATGTTGGAAAGGGATGGAAAATGCCTTGTGTTATGATAGCCTCAAGGTCGCAAAAAAATAAAAATGAAGTTGCCTCTCAAAATCTATGCGACCAAAAGAAAGGAGAAAAAAATGGAACTATTTGCAGGAAAAAAACTGGGGTTTCCAACCAAATTCAAGAAGGATGCCGAGACCGAAAGGAAATTGCTGCAAGCGAGCATGAGCGCAGAGGAGGTGTTGGAGCGACTAAGTGCAATGCTAGGTGCAAAAGACACCGACGAGCTTATCCGTGATGTGGAGCAGCTGATTGCTGAAGAGGGGAATAAGGATATGGTGGATATGATTTTTTCTGACGCCATAGAAAAAATCTCACGAGACTATCCCGATGCAAACCCAAAAGAGCTGGCCGCAAATGAGGATTTCATGAACAGCTTATTTCAGGGCATAGATCCCATTAAGGCCTATAAGCTCACGAAGGTAGACGAATTGCTTGCGAAGAATATGCAAGCACAAAAAAAGAGTGAGCCAAATGGCGACGAGCAAAAAAGGAACAGCAGAATAGCAGAGGTTGGGGTAACCCCCAGCAACAGCATGCAGGTCAATATGGATCCATCTAGGATGACCATGGAGGAACTGAAAAAAATTAAAGAAAGAGTAGCAAGAGGGGAACGGGTCATACTGTAACCCAAAAAAAAGGAGGATAAAACAATGTATAAACTTTTTGATATGAATTTAAGAAAATTTGATGTGGATTTAAACGTACAGACAACTTCCGGTGATCCTGCAAGCATGAGAATTTTTTATGACAGAAATCTTGTGCTCCATGCACAGCCGGCGCTCATTCATGACCAGTTTGGTCAGAAAAGAAATATTCCTGCAGGGAATGGCAAAAAAGTTGTATTCAGAAAGCTTTCTCCCCTGCCGAAAGCCACACAGCCCCTTGTGGAAGGCAGTACACCTACGGGTAACTCAATGATTTGGACCAATATTGAGTCCAGTCTTCAGCAGTATGGTGATTATATTACCATATCCGATGTGCTTCAGCTCACCGGTGTGGACAACAATCTGATAGAAGCCGGTGAAATCTTGGCCGCTCAAGCAGGGGAAACGCTTGACAGCATTACCCGTGAGGTCATAAGTGCAGGAACCAATGTGCAGTATGCAAGTGCAAAAATGGCAAGACATTTGCTTGTCGGCGGGCAGGAGAGTGGCAATGATTATCTTACGGTAGAGGAAATCAAAAAAGCATCTCGAAGCCTGAAGCGAAACAATGCAAAGAGAATAAACGGTTTTTATGTAGGAATTATTCATCCCGATGTCGTTTATGACCTGACAAGCGACCCTGCTTGGGAAAACGTGAGAACCTATTGCGATCCGAAAGATATGTACTATGGTGAAGCAGGCAGAATTCATGGTGTTCGTTTTATTGAAACATCGGAAGCAAAGGTGTTTTCTGCACCTGCTCTTTCGGCTGAATCAGCAAGCCTTACCATTGCTACTGTCTCAGAACAAACTAAAACCATAACTATTTCGCAGACGCTCACAAGTGCAGAGCTTGCAGCACTCGCAGGCAGAAAAGTGCTGATTTGCGGTGTAAGCTATACAATTGCCTCTGCCACGTCAAGCGGCATAGTGCTTGCTGAAAGCTTTGCAAGTGGTGATAGTGCACCATCCTCGGCGGATGTGGTATATCCGGGCGAGGCAGGCGCTATCGGCCGAAATATCTACTCCACACTTATTTTAGGTGCGGATGCATATGGTGTGACCACCATCGAAGGCGGCGGACTGCGCAATATTGTGAAGCAGCTTGGCTCCGGAGGCACAGCAGATCCACTGGATCAGAGAGCCACAACGGGCTGGAAGGCACTTAAAACTGCTGAAATACTTGTAGATGAATATATGGTGCGTATTGAAACCACATCTAGCTATTCTTAAAGAGGAGGAATGAATATATGCCGGCAAAAAAAGAAAAATTGCAAACGGGTGAGGACTTAAACCAATTAGAAACCATTTTTTTGATGCAGGACGCAAGCAATACAAAAAGCGATGTGACAGTGACACTAAATGGTGTAAACTACCAGCTTCAAAGAGGAAAGCCTGTGCAGGTACCAAAGTTTATTAAATTGGTGCTTGATCACAGCTATCGTCAGCAGATGGCAGCAAGTGAGCTCTCGAGCAGACTATGCGGAAGCTTTTCAGACAAAATGAGACAAATAGAAGGATGAATTTATCCTCTCTGCCTCGTGCAGGGCAGAGTGCATATGGATAGATAGTAAAACAGGATTGTATTTTGGGGAAAGGGTGCACAACGCAACGTGCATCCTTTTTTCTTTATCGCAGTTTATTTGGTGCAAAGGGCACAAAGAAAGGAAGGATTTTTTCATGAACAATTCTATATGGGTGGATCCGCAGGGCAGGGAATACAAGGTGTCCCCTCCTGCCAATACGGCGTTTGTACAGGCGTATATGGATAAAATAATGCTTCAGCATAGCGAAGAGCTACCCCTTGATCACCCAAATGGAGCAGTAACCGAGGAGAAGCTTGTAGCGCAGGCGGTGACAAGCGCAAAGATAGCATCTGGAGCCGTCACCTCCGAGAAAATCTCACCGCTTACGGTTTCAATGGAGCATATCCAGGATGGCGCTATTTCTGCAAGTAAGATAGCAAGTGGCGCTGTTATCGAAAGTAAAATTGCAAATGGTGCCGTAACCGAGGGAAAAATACCAGATGGGAATATCTATACGCGCCATTTTGCCGCCGATGCGCTTGCGCCAAAAGCGGTGAGTGCACAAACGGCCTTAAGGGCCGACAGTGCGGCAGTAGCCGATGCAGCGCAAAGCGCCACAAGAGCAGCCGCAGATGCAATGGGGAATAATATCATAGCAACCTATGCCGAACGCAGTCAGGTCAATGCGGCGCTAAATTCAATTTTTCAAAGCATGGTAAGTAAAATAGAAGGCAAGGGGCTTTCTGCAAATGATTATACAAATGCTGATAAAACAAGGCTTGCAAACACATCCGGTACCAATACCGGAGATCAAGATTTAAGTGGACTGCAGCCAAAGCAAGCTGGAAAAGGCCTATCCACAGAAGACTATACAACGAATGAGAAATTAAAATTAGAGAGGGTGCAGGAAGGAGCAGAGGTCAATGTTAATGCGGACTGGGAAGCTACGACTGGCGATGCTCAAATACTACACAAACCCACAATAAAAGATTTTGATTTTGAGTATGATGTTGAAGAAGTTATTGATTACAATAGCTATATTGCAAGTGGGATATACAAGTTGAATCAAAACTACACTATACCTGCTGGCGGTAGAAGTAGAGTTATTATACTTCATGTATATGTAGAAAGTGAAGGCGGTAATTGGATAACGCAAACACAAAGTATAGATGGAGTGATTTATGTAAGGAATAATTTATCAGGTTCTTGGTCCGCGTGGTCTCAAATAGCTGCACCACCAACAGCCAAAAGTGTTGTTAATGAAAGCTTTGCCATAAACGCAACTGCTCCACGTGCTACTGCAGATGCGCAGGGCAATGACATACCAACAACTTACATAAAAGCCAATAAAATGGGTCAACCACTTGGCGTAGCGACAATCACCGGTGATGGCTATTTGGCTCAGAAGGCAGAGCTATCAGAGAAGGCAAATAAAGACTCAGATGGACTTGAAATAAAAACACAATATGCAAAAAGACAACCGGTGACGGAAGCAATACCGCTTTTAATGGTTAATTACAACCCTACATTTTCATTAACAGAATCACAAAGGCAATCAATAAGCTTAGAGGGCACTGCTCCTGTAGACCCTACTCATGTGATTACTTTACCAACGACTTCTGTGCCAATAGACATTGAGGTGTTCTTTACTACTCCGGCAGAATTTGCTACGATAAGTTTTCCCAACATTCGATGGATAAATGGAGACGCCCCTTCATCGTTAGAACCGCTTAAAAGCTATGTATTTTATGCATCATCATGGGGTAATGGTGTTTGGGTAGGAGGCTTGGCAATGTATGACTAAAATGCTTTTGCTTCAAAACATTCAAAGAAGCTTTATACTGAATGAAAGCTTTAGTGCGTGGTCTGTTGGCAATATATTGCATAATTCAAATATCAATGGATGGAATTTTAACGCAAACTTACAAGTAGCAGGGACACCAGCAATTTCTGTAAAGTTCGAGATTGCAGATAGTGTTGCTGGTAGAATGCTGACGTTCAGAAGACTAACTGGTGGAGTAACAAGCATGCCAATAATAACAAAGAGTATTCCAGCTCAGTCTGGCATTTTGTATATTGAGGCAGGCATACGAATATCAACAAGCTCTCAAACATTTGCTTTAGTAGTTGGAGATAGTAGCAAATATATAACAAACTACCAAAATGAAATGCCAATAAAAATGACGTTTACAAATAATCCTGTAACACCTCCTAATATATCTATTGCAAATGTGCCTAACAGTACTGGAATAGCAACTATTGTTGCCTCACCGAGCACCTCAAAGTTTTATGCATTTAAAATTAAGCTGAATTTGGACACAAAGAAGTTTAATTTATGGATTGATGGCGCGCAACAGACAGACGCATTGTCTGGCACTCTTGATTATTCATGCCAAAAAGCAAGCACACTTAGTTGGACAATAGACCGCATATACTTTGCGGCTATTGGGGCTGCATCATCAGGAGCAACTCAAGGTCCTGCATTAGATTACATAAAAATATATAAATAAAGGAGTAGATAAAAATGTCTTATTACAAACTTATTGATGGTCAAATTAACTCTCCGCCATTGTGCTTACATACTGATGATGGCGTGATCTGCAACTTTGATACGCTCATTGCGCACAATCAAAGTGCAAGAGAAAAATATGGTTATTACCCTTTGAATGAAGAGCCACCCTCGTTCAATCAAAACGCACAAAGTCTGAGCGTAGCTTATGTGCAGAATGAGGATGCAATTGTTGCGGTCTATACCGTAGCGGATTTAGCAAATGAGGAAAAAACGGATAACTACAAACGGCTAACGGTTTCGCATATCCGTGAGCGGTATGATGTGGATGCGGAGTTTGATATGATCAATACTGGCATAACAGATGCCGAAAACGCACAATACACAGAATATCGCAGCCATGTGGAGCAATGCAAGAGCAGAGCGCATTTGGAGGTGTATGGGAACTAAATTAAAAAGTATTATTCAAAGAAACTGTATAAAATCTTTTGTTTGGACAAGCAAAAAGTGAAATAATCAGGAAAAGGGTGTTAGAAATGAAAACAGTAGAAGATATTATGGCATTTGTGGATGAAGTGATGCCAAATACATTTGCAATACAGCAAAAGCTGGATTGGTATAATACCTGTGAGAGCGTGGTGAGGCAAAAGGCAGTAAAAAGATATGGATATCTTGAAACAGAAACAACCGGCGAGGTATTTTTGCCGGAAGGCGTTTTTGCAGAGGACATTACAAATGTGTTTTTAGATGGATGTGAAGTGCCGGCACGCGATTATCGCAGTGGGGCTTTCATGAGAGAGAACATACATAAAAAGGTAGGCATTGTGTACCTTGTGCGCCACACTCCAATCATGATCAAAAGCTATAACGGCTACGCGGCAATGGAGGAAAACCGCTGTGAGCTTCGAAGCATGGCATTTAGCGCAGGGGAAAGTGTGGATATTGACATTGGAAACTGCAAAGGAAGAGTGGTGATTTTGGGGACATCGGGCAATGTAATTTATGTTTCAGATCCGGGTAGTGCATGGTTTTTGCCACCTATCGAAAAAGTAGAGGATGAGCAGGGCAGTGTAACACTTGCGCTGGATATGCAGGTGGCCGCCATGCCTCCGTATGACAGTTTATATACCGATTATCTATGTGCACAAATTTGCTACTATCAGAAGGATTTTGAGGCATATAATCATGCCGCGGATAGGTACAATATGACCCTGGATAATCTTAGTAGGTTTTGTATGCAGAATGCAAGCACAAAGTCGCAGAGCTGCGTAAAGAATTTATGGCAAGCATAGAAGAAGGAGGTGGTATGAATGTTTTTGCCAATTATACAGTCTGCAAATGGGAAAAAACGCAGTGTGATGGATTGGTTTGGAGGCATAAATGTGATGGCCTCGGGGGAAGAGAATGAATTTGAAGAACTAAAAAATATGATGCCAAAGCGGGATAATAGTATTGAGAGCATTGGAGAAATTGCAGTGGTAAAGGAAAACATCCCGGGCAATAGCTTTCTTCCGGTGATGGAGGCAGAAGCACTGCAGGTCTATAGCTTAGCGGATGACGGCTTTTATAAAAATGGCACAAAAATGCATTATTTCGGTGACAATACATATTTCTCCGCATCAAAGTTTGTTGACCAGACGGGGGCAGAAATTATACCATTTCAAGTAGTGAGCAGCAAGGACTCCAAGCTGATAAAGGCAGGAGATGATTTGATTATCGCTTCGCCACAGATGTTATTTTGCACAAAGGATGGGTTTTTTAAGCCGGAGCTTAATTGGTACTTTTGTGTACCACTGCATTATTTTACTTGGGGAAACGGTCGATTTACACTTGCTACGGTAGATACCCTGCAGGGAACCTACTTTAGCAAGCTTACTGGCGGTGAAAAGTTTTCGGTAGAGTTATACGAAGCATCCTACAATACTCAAACTAAAATTTGCACCCGTGAAGCCTTAAAAGCACAAACGCAGGGAACATATACAAAATGCATCAAATCGCACGACCATTACGAAGTATATTTTGACCTTGAAAACGCAAGCACATTTTACAGCTTACCAAGCTATTGTGTCATCGTGCTCAAACGGGTGCTGGATATGTCCTTTCAGGATGTGATTTATGCATACAACCGATTATGGGGGGTGAAGGGCAATAGGATCTATGCATCTTGTGTTGGCAATGTATTTGATTTTGCAAATGAAGAAAATGACCCTTTAAAGGGATATTGGGCGGACACACAATCCTCCGGTGAAGATTTTACAGCCATCAACCAAACGGGCTCACGAATATCGGCATTTAAGCCTAATGCCACATATGAAATTTACGGAACAATACCACCCTATACCATCAAAACGGTTGAACAGAGCTACGGATGCACCAGTGCAAGATCAATTGGCGGGGTCGCCGGAGTTGTTATGCTACAAAACAAGGATGGTATTTATGCATATGGCGGCAGAAAGTACGTGAAGGCCGACTATCACATCGAGAACTTGATAGATAATACCGAGCACCTTTGTGGAGCCGGCATTAATCATTTGTATTATGTGTCGTACCGGGATCGGATTTTTATGTACGATTACTATAGAGCAGTATGGGGCAGTATGGCAATTGAGGACGGAAAGGAAGCAAGATACATCACCTCATATAATGGCGCACTGCTTTGCCTTGGTGAAGATAATAAACTGCGGCTTTTGGCAGGACCGCTACCCGAAGGATTTGAGGTGATCGCAAGCAATACGGTAGAATGGGAGCTCATTACAAGAAATTTTGGGCAGGACGGATACACCTTAAGGGGTATTACCCAGTTGCAGTTGCGTATGAAAAGCATGGGAGAGGCGAGTTTTACCGTTGCAATCAGCTGTGACAATAAGCCGTTTAAACAAATTTCCGAGCAAAGCAGTATTAGCGGCATGAGCTACTATACCATACCAATTACCATTCATCGATGCAATGAATGGAAATTGAAAATCGGCGGCACCGGAAAAGTGAATATCACCTCGTTTGAACTCATCCAGTATACCGGCGGAGCGGTGAAAAGTGGAGGTGTTTCATGAAGAAGCCCAAGCGTGAACAAAGCGCCTTTGCACTGATTACTAGTCGAATTGATGCACTGGAAGAAGATATGGAGGAAGGCTTTGTTAATATTACGGAAAGCAATTTAAGACTCAGTGTGCCTTATGTACGCGATGAAGGAAAAATAAGTCTGGGACTGAAGTTGGAAAATGACAAAATCTATATTTATTCTGGGGGAACTTCCCTTGGATATATTACAATAATTGTAGGAGAGTGAGAAAATGAATGAAAAAAATAACTTAAATACCTTGGTAAACCTTGTGAATGACATTTCCTCGCGGGAGGAAAAGTATCAGCGGAAATATGATGATGTATTTTCTTCGGGTAGCGGATATCGTTATCAGAAGGATCCTTATTACAAAAAACTGGTAGAGGAAAGAGAAAAGGAAAAAAAGGAGCAGGTTGATAGAGATAGGTATCAGCATATGCTGAACACGGAAGGGGCCAATAATTCGTGGGCTTATTCTTTGGATGGCATAGCTGCAAAAGATCTTGAGGAGGAAAAAAGGCAGATAGGCCAAAAACTGACACAAGACAAAGAGCAGGAATACGCACTAAGGCGCTCTGCACGGCTTAGAAGCCTTAGGAAAAAATATATAAGAGAAAGGAGCGCCGATATATATGCTTTAGGAAAGGCAAACGAAGCATATTTGGGCGTTGGTGAATAAGCGATGGGCGAACACAACATTGTATATAAAAGCTTTATCGGTCTTTTTGCAGGTGTATTTGCCTATTTGCAAGGCGCTGTGAATGAAATGTTTGCGGTACTTGCCATTTTGATGGTTTGTGACTATGTATCAGGTGCGACTGCGGCAATGATGGAGGGAAGCTTTTCTGTGAAAAAAGGCGTTGTCGGGGCCATAAAAAAATCCGGCTACCTGCTACTCATCGTGGTATGCTTTCTACTTGACTACTGCATCAACTACATGGGTCTTGCCATTGGCATGAACCTTGAAACCAACGGGATGTTTGGATATGCCATTACCTGCTACCTCATTGGCACTGAGGGGCTTTCCTGCCTAAAGTGTCTTACGAAAATGGGACTTCCGGTTCCCGCCTATTTGCAACAAGCTTTTGGGATCATTAAACAAAAAGGTGAAGGGGAGAACTAATTTTTAATCATAAATTTGGACAAAACATCGTACAATAGAATATCA
>CAZQDP010000067.1:0-12627 GCA_964592375.1 uncultured Eubacteriales bacterium
TCCATATTGCCCTCGCCAACTTCTGCGGTTGTAAACTTATTCTCTATTATTTGGACATCCTTTAAATGCATAACTTCTATCCTGTCTGCATATTTTTCTATAAATGCTTGTGGTGATGCTCCTCCAACTTGTACCCAAGCGGTATCAACAAGTAATCTGAACTCTTCTGGATTTGTGTTTTGTGCTACCATTTCAAAGAAATTCAAAGAATGATATTTTTCAAACTCAAACCAATGATTATGGTAAACAAATTTAAGACCATTTTCTGATATTTCATGCGCAATTGGCTTCATCATATTAATAAATTCAAGCCTTTTTTCATAGCTGCCTCTAAATTCATTAGGCATGGCACCAATGCCTATGTACTCGCAACCCCAATTTTGATGCTGCTCGATGAGATTTTTCAAGTCTCCGGTAAATCTTTCAAAAGGCATATGAGTAATGCATATGTTTATATTATTGGCATCTGCAATCCGTTTTACTTCTTTATAATCAATTGGTCCGATTGCCGAAACTTGAACACTATTGTATCCAATATTTTTAATTTTTTTAAATGTTTCCATTAAGTCTTCTGCCGTTTGAGTAAACTGATGTGTCGTGTATAGTTGAACCGCTATTTTTGACATATCCATTTTTTTGCCTCCTAAGCTTGTTTTGCAGGTCCTGTTGAGTGAAGTTTTACGACTGTCTTTTTAAAGGTTGAAGATGCGATTTTTTCTTTTAACTTTTGGTAGTAAAAATCTTCATCAAAAGGAATTTCTACCATGCTGTTAGTCCAAGCAGATAGATGCATTGCATTAGATATCGTAAGACCTCTAATTCCCTCAATGCCCGGAGCGATCAGCGGCGTTCCGTTTAGGATAGAATCAATCCAATTTCTTGTTATTGCTTTGCAACTCAAGACTTCGCCATGAAGTGGTATTTCGCACTTCCAACATTCAGGAATGCCCCAAAAGTCCTTGAATTCTGCGTTGAATTTTCTTTCGCTAACTCGATTACGCCAAAATGTAATTTTATTATCCTCAACAACAATTTTACCCATATCACCTGATATTTCTAATCGATTTGTCCCCGGAGCTTCTGCCGTACAGGTTACAAAAACTCCTGTGGCACCATTTTCATACTCAACATATGCCGTTACATCATCTTCAACTTCAATATTGTGGTATTTACCAAAGCCAATATGTGCCTGTACACGGATTGGCATTCCACAAACCCATTGCCATATATCAAGCTGATGTGGATCTTGGTTTAACAAGACACCGCCGCCTTCACCTTCCCATGTAGCTCTCCAGCCACCGGAATTGTAATAGCTTTGCGGTCTATACCAATTGGTAATAATCCAGTTGGTTCTCTTAATTTCCCCAAGCTCTCCTGAAGCAATTAAATCCTTCAGCTTTGCATATACAGGAGTAGCCCTAAGCTGATACATCATACTGAATACTTTACCACTTTTTTCAGCAGCCTTATTCATTTCCCGCACTTGCTTTGTATATACACCAGCCGGCTTCTCACAAAGGACATGTAGCCCATTTTCAAATGCCTTCACTGCAATTTCAGGGTGAAAATAATGTGGTGTTGATATAATCACTGCATCTGCGATTTTTTTTACAAAAAGTTCATCAACATTATCAAATGCTAAGACTTCTTCCGGTAAATTTTCGTGAGCCCATTTTAACCTTTCGGGGTCAATATCACAAATTGCCACAAGCTTAGCATTTGGCACTTCGCTTTTTATCATGTCCTTTGCATGTGAAGTTCCCATTGTACCTAAACCAATGATTGCAATTTTTATTTCTTTCATAAAAAATTCCTTTCCATATTCTGATTTTACACCTTTTTTGTGTCGCTTTGATCAATGCATACTTTCGGGTCCATTGTTTAATCCGCTTTCATGCTTTGCCTGGCAGCTTTGATATTTTCAACAAATGCCTTCGCGTTGGCGGTAATATCCCCTTTCGTAAGGCATCCTCCGGCGCCTACTGCAACGGCACCGGCCTCAATCCACTGGGCAACATTATTAACATCCACGCCGCCTGTTGGCATTAGCCTTGCTTGGGGCAAAGGTCCGCTGATGGCCTTGATAAAAGATGGCCCAAGCGCATCTCCCGGGAAGAGCTTTAAAATATCCGCTCCGGCCTCCATGGCACTTACCGCCTCTGCAATGGTCATAATGCCCGGCATAATTGGAGTGCGGTAGCGGTTACATAAACGAACGGTATCTGCATGAAAGCAGGGAGATACCACATAGCAGGCACCCGACAAAATAGAGATGCGTGCCGTTTCAGGGTCAAGCACTGTGCCCGCACCTAAGACAATTTCATCACCATAGCGAAGAGCAAGCCCTTCAATCACCTTGTGGGCAAACGGAACTGTGAAGGTAATTTCAACAGCGCTCACTCCGCCTTCTATGCAAGCATCCACAATGCGAAAGGCCGCTTCCTGCGTGCCCGCCCTTACAACAGCCACAATGCCAGTATCTAAAATACGCTGAATAACAGTCTCTTTGTTCATTTTTTTCAAACTCCTATCCTATTTATTAATAAACCCATTATACACCCGAATACGCCGAGAACCCTCCGTCCACCGGTAGCACAATGCCGCTAACAAACCCGGAGGATTTCTCATCGGCTAAATAAAGCAGCGTACCTTCAAGCTCATATGGCTCACCAAAGCGAGCCATGGGCGTATGGGTTAAAATCTTTTCTGCTCTTGCAGTGGGCAACCCTTCAGAGTCAAAGAGAAGCGCGCGATTTTGACCGGTCACAAAAAAACCCGGTGCAATGGCATTGACGCGAATATTCGCAGGTGCAAAATGCACTGCAAGCCAGGCAGTAAAGTTTGAAATGGCAGCTTTTGCACCGCTGTAAGCCGGAATTTTGGTCAGTGGACGAAGAGCGTTCATCGAGGAAATATTAATGATGGTGCCACCGCCATTTTCCACCAAATCACGTGCAAATACTTGGGTAGGCATAAGCGTGCCTAAAAAATTTAAATTAAATACAAACTGTATGCCCTCCGGATCCAGGTCAAAAAAAGATACGATATCCTCTCTTTCCATATCTTCCATCTGAAACACTTCATGTGTGGTGGTGCCTTTTGGACTGTTGCCACCTGCACCATTGATAAGAATATCGCATTTTCCAAGAGAGGCATGCACTGCATCGAGCGCTTTTTCAAGGCTTGCACGGCTTAGCACATCTGCCCCTACAGCAATAGCGGTGCCATGGTCTTGGCAAATCTCATCCGCCACCATTTTGGCCGCCTGCTCATTTAAATCCAGCAGGGCAACCTTTGCACCTTCTTTGGCAAGGCATTTTGCAAAGGCTGAGCAAAGCACGCCCCCTGCACCGGTTAAGACCACAATTTTATTCTCAAGTCGCATCCTTTATACCTCCCTTAGTGACGGCTTCAAAAAGCCCTGTTAAGTACACCGAGCCCAGTGCCCGATCATATAAGCCATAGCCGAAACGACCGGTCTCGCCCCAAATCATACGGCCGTGGTCCGGTCTGACATACCCATCAAAGCCGCTTTCATGCAAAGCTTTGACGATTTCATACATATCAAGCGTTCCGCAATCGGAATAATGAGCGCATTCCTCAAAACAGCGGTGAGAGGTGATTTTAATATTGCGCAGATGTGCAAAATGAATGCGCCCACCAAAGCGGCGGATCATCGCCGGCAGATTGTTATGGATGGAAGCTCCGAGTGAGCCTGTGCAAAAGGTAAGGCCATTTGCGGTAGAATTCACAAGCCCTAAAAACCGCTGTATATTTTGCTCGTTTGTAATAATGCGAGGGAGTGAGAAAATGCTCCAGGGGGGATCATCGGGGTGAATGGCCATCAAAACGCCGGCCTCATCTGCGACGGGAATAATTTTCTCTAAAAACACTTGCAGGTTTTTCCATAGCGTTTCTTCATCAATCTCTTTGTATCTGCCAAGCAGCTGTGTAAGCTCCTCTTTTGTGTAGCTCTCATCCCAACCGGGCAGGGATAACTGGCTCTGCAATGGGTTGAGCGCCAAAACCGCTTGTTCATCATAGGAAAGGGCGCTTGAACCGTCGGGAAGCTCTTTTTCAAGCTCACTGCGAAGCCAGTCAAACACCGGCATGAAGTTATAGCATATCACTTTTACGCCGGCTCTGCCCAGTCTTCTGATGTTTTCACAGTAATGATCTATCAGTTTTTCTGCCATAGGCCCGCCCAACTTGATCTCCTCATGAACAGGTACGCTTTCCACAACTTCAAACGCTAATCCATAGCGCTGTGCGTTTGCCTTTAACGCTTCAATTTCCGCCTCGGGCCAAACTTCGCCTGCCGGTACGCTATATACGGCAGATACAATGCCGCTCATGTTTGGAATTTGCCTGATTTTATCAAGGGTAACAGGATCTGAGACCCCATACCACCGAAAGGTCATTTTCATGGATTTTCCTCCTTTAAAATAATGAGAGTGCATTTTGGTGACAAACCCTGTGGATTACCCCCGCCGCAGAGAATTCACTGCACTCACCGTTTTCCATCCATCTTCCCAGCACGCTACATAATATGCGCCGAAAATAATCATGCCGCACGGTGGATAAGAAGCTTCGGCTGTCCGTTACCATGCCGGGCGCACTGCCAAGCGAGCCTAGGGAAGCGGCAAGCTTTATATTTTCCACAATCCCATCCAGATGGTCGCAGTGCCACCATGCTGCCCCAAGGCTTACGTTTTTGAAGCTTCCGGCAGCTGTGGCTACAGCATAGTAGGAAGCAGGATTTAGTACGTACAAAATGGTTTTTGGAAGCTTGCCATTTTCCTGCATTGCATCCAAAAGACTGCATAAAGCCTTGGCATCAATTGTATTCCCTGCAACATCTGCCCCGCAGTCTGCGCCGCAATGTGCAAACATTCGGCTATTGACATTGCGAAGCACGCCCAAATGCATCTGCATGGTGATATTTCGTTTTTGATATTCATGGGAAAGCGCAATATACATATATCCTAAAAAGGAAAGATACTCATTATTCGTTATCTCTTCACCTGCAAGGGCTTTTTGAAACACACAATCTGCAAGAGAGCGATTTTGCTCACAGCTTGGAAAGTAGGGAATGCCTACATCCGAAAAGCGGCATCCAAGGGTGCAGAAAAAGTCCAGTCGTTTTTGCAGTGCCGCCTCCAAAGTGTCCAGGTCTAAAATGTTGGTATCGGCGGCCGCTGATAGCTTTTGAATGTACTGTCCATAATCCTTCCTGCGGATGAGTAGCAAATGATCGGTGCGAAATGTGGGGGTGACCACCACTGGAAAGGATGGGTCATTTTGAAGCGCAAGGTGATATGATAAGCTATCTGCCGGATCGTCTGTGGTAGCAATATGCGTTACATTTGCCATTTTTATCAATTTGCGAGGGGAGAGGTTCATTTCTTGTATTTTGCGATTTGCCGCTTGCCATATTTCCTCAGCAGTATCGGGGCAGATCGGCAGATGGATATCAAAGAAGAACTTTAGCTCAAGGTGGGACCAATGATACAGTGGATTGCCCGGTGATAAGCTAAGTGCATGGATATATCCCAGATATTTTTTGTGAAAGCTGGCATTTCCTGTGATATCCCGTTCACAAATCCCGGCGCTTCGCATCAAGCGCCATTTGTAATGGTCGCTAGAAAGCCAAAGTTGTCCAATACTCTCAAACGGCTTATCCTCGGCAATTTCCTTGGGACTTAAATGGCAATGAAAGTCCACAATGGGCAGGTGCTTTGCGTAGGTTGCATATAATTCTTGCGCCGCCTTGGTGGTTAAAAAAACAAAATCATGAAACACGTGATGTGCCGCCTTTCCTTATATATCGCCAAGAATACGCTGTAGTGCCCCAAGTGCAATGTCAAACTTTTCTCCTCCGCCATAGGCGCTGTTGCCATATCGGGCAGTTTGCTCAAGTCCTGCTAAACCTGCAAAATTTGCAAGATGAGGCTCTAGGGCGGCAAAACCGCTCCACCCACTCTTTTGAAGGGAGGAGAGCACATCCCGGACGGAGCCGATGCCAAGGCCGGAGGGGACAATATCTCCGGTGGGCAATGCATCTTTGATATGCAGATATTCAATATATGGACGCAGCATTTCAAAAGCGATGGGATACACAATTTCATTACATATTACAAAATTGGCAGGGTCAAAGGTAGCCCTTAAGCGATCACTGCCCACTGAACGTAAAATATCAAGGCAGCGCTCCGCGCTATCGCCATAGATGTGGCTTTCATTTTCATGTAGTAACACCACGTCCGAATGCTTTGCCGCATTTGCAAAGGCATCCATCCTTCGAAGAACTTCATCTCTATATTTTGCGGCAGCTTCCTCCTGCGGAATGTAAAAACTAAATATTCGCACATACTTTGTTTCAAGCACGGAGGCAAATTGAAGCATTTTTTGTAGCAATTCAAGGTTTGGCGCAAAATCATCCGTGATTTTGATTTTACCAACAGGAGAGCCAATGGCTGAAACCTTGATTGCACCTGCAACTAATTTCCTTTTCACTTCTTTTATCTCTGCCATATCAAAGGTAGATATGTTCTTTCCATCAATTCCTCTTAGCTCCACATAGCCAATATTTCGCTCCGAAAGGGCTTGTATTTGAACATCAAGGGAAGGGTCGATTTCATCTGCAAAAGCAGAAAGTGTAAAGTTTGACATCGCGTTTTTCATCCTTTCAGGGATGCACCAAAAACCAGTTTGCGTTTCTTTTTAATGATGCATCATTTTGATTTTTCATCCGTTATGTGCATATTATACAATACTTACTTCGAAATTTCATTGCATTTTATGCTTTAAATATTGCAAATCTTGCACTATAATAGAAGGTAGATGCCCAGTGCAAAGGAGGAGAGTCATGAACCATATTTTATTTCAGTGCGCCCTGCCGGACAAATCACTGATGATGCACCATTCCATCACGCCGCCAAAAGAGAAGGAAGCGTTCTATTTTCATACGCATAAAAACGCTGAAATTTATGTATTGATGCGAGGAAATGCCACTTTTGGCGTGGAAGGCTACAATTACAAAATGGAATCTGGCGATATACTCATCTTTAACAATAGGGAGCTTCACCGCGTAAAGGTGGATAGCAGTATTCCGTATGAACGCATTGCCATTCATTTTGACCCGGAGTACATTACTAGCATCATCAAGTGCGACTATGATTTTATGCGAATATTTTTTAGCCGCAGACCGGGTGTTGGCAATCGTATTTCCTGCGAGGTTGCGGCAAAGCATTCACTGCACCACCTGATTCATGCATATAAAAATATGCTGAAAGAGCATTCAAAGCAAGGTGAAATGCTCGCTCGAATGCAGATGTTTCGCATCATTACGGCAATCAGCGCTTGTGCAGATGAGGTGGGGCAAACATTTGCATATCATCCACCACAAAGCAAAATTGAGGAAATACTGCTCTATATCAACGAAAATATTGCGGAGGATATTCGCCTTGAGGACTTATCTCATCGGTTTTTTCTCAGCATTTCATGTATTTGCCATAGCTTCAAAAAGCACACCGGATTTAGCATTTCTTCTTACATCGCCCATAAACGGATTATCTATGCCAAGGAGCTCATTGCCGGTGGCTGCCCGGCAACCCAGGCATGCATGATGAGCGGTTTTAACGACTACTCCAATTTTTACAAAACGTATAAAAGGATTACCGGGGAATCCCCCAAAGAGGCTAAAGGATAAGGGGATGATAAAAAATAAGCCCTTTGTGCCTCAGTTAACATAGAGAATGGAGGGCACAAGGGCTTCAATATTTATTATAGCGCATAAGCGGTGCTCAGCTAAAGGCATTTTGTCACTCGTCATCTTTCCAAGGCATCTTGCTTTGCAGAATTTGCTATCCTTTTTGAACAATATTTGTCCGAAGCTTGATGGATTTGTCATATTCCGAGGGGGACATACCGGTTCTTTTTTTAAACACGGTGGAAAAATGATGTACACTTGCAAAACCAAAGCTGCGCGCAATGATTGTATAGTTAAGGCCGGTCTCCCGAATGGCTTTTTTAGCCGAAATGATTTTAAGATCCGTAAAATAATCTTTTATGGGACGGTTTTTCTCCGCCTTGAAGGTTTTCTTTAAATTAGAAATACTGGTACAAAAGTAATCGGACAGCTCGCTTAAGGTTACGTTCCGGTGTGTATTTTTCTCTAAATAATCTACGATGGAGTCCGAGAATAGCTGTTCTCGCATGATACTGCTCGCTTTATCAACCTGCCGTTTCTTCTGATAAATTTCCCCTCTGCGCCGACAAAGTGAAATCATCAGCTCCTCAAGTCTTATACGTATCATCTGCTGGCTACCAGGCATGCTACCGGGCTTTCGTACCATGCAGCCATTTCGACGCTCTCCAATCTCAAATGCTGAAATAGCTTCACGCATGATATCCGAAAACAGCCGGCGTTCGTAAGTGGACAGTACAATGACGGCGTGCTTGAAAAAATGCATATATCTGCTATCGCAGTCAAAGGTAATGATAACCGCATCGGGCGCACTTTGGCCGTTGGCACGAATGTTATGAAATGTACCGGGGGAATGGATGATCATTTCCCCAGATTTTAAGGTAAATTCCAGGTGGTCACTTCGTACAATCGCTTCCCCTTTATCCATAAACACAATTTCCCAGAAATCATGCACATCTCCTCTGGAATCATATGTGGAGGAAAACTCATGATACATAATGCTATACATGTTATCAATGGTAAAGAGCTGCTTGAGCGGAAATCTTACCATTTGAAACACCGAGGTACTTTGATAAACAGGTTTTGAAATAATATCCATACACAACCTCCTCATGTTCAAAAGCATTTTGTATACAAAAAACTTTTTAGTGACAATTTCTTATATAAAAGGGTATACTGCTATCATATCACAATTGATGAAAAAGTCAATAGTAAAAAGGAGCCAACCCCTTTTGTGTGGGGCGGCTCCTGTTGATATATACTAAAGAACGGTATTACACTTCCACAGTCCAGCCGAATAAATCTTCAGCCTTGCCGGATTGGATACCTGTGATGGCATTGTAAATACGCTTCGAAAGCTCTCCGGTTTGGGAATTATTGATAATAATCTTATCATCATTCCAATTCAGTTCACCTACTGGGGAAATGACAGCGGCGGTACCTGTGCCAAACACTTCCTCTAAAGTACCTGCCTTATGCGCTGCATACACCTCTTCAATGCTAATTCTGCGCTCAGTAACCGGTATGTTCCAGCTCTTTAAAAGCTCAATGGTGGACATGCGAGTAATGCCCGATAAAATACTGCCTTCCAAAGATGGGGTAATGACTTCACCATTGATTTTAAAGAATACATTCATGGTTCCCACTTCTTCAACATACTTTTTCTCTATTCCGTCCAGCCACAAAACCTGCGTGTATCCTTTTTTCTTCGCCTCCATCTGCGCCTTAAGGCTTGCCGCATAGTTGCCTGGTGTTTTGGCAAAGCCAATACCGCCCTTTACTGCTCGCACATAATGGCTTTCTACATATATTTTTACTGGATTTAGTCCTTCAGGGTAATAGGCGCCTACGGGAGAGAGGATAATCATAAACATATATTTGCTTGACGGGCTCACTCCGATAAATGGATCGGTGGCAATGATAAAAGGCCTGAGGTATAAAGAGGTTCCTTCTGCCTGCGGAATCCAATCTCTGTCTACATTCACCAGTGCTTTGGCCGCTTCGATGGCATTATCAACATCAATTGGTGGAATGCACAGTCTATCATTGGAGACATTGACCCTCTCCATATTTTGGGTAGGCCTAAAAAGCAATACCTTGCCCTGATCCGTTGTATACGCCTTGAGACCTTCAAAAATGGCTTGACCATAGTGGAAGACCATGGCGGAAGGATCAAGCGTAATCGGTCCATAAGGGACAATGCGAGGATCGTGCCAGCCTATACCCTCTTCATAATCCATCACAAACATATGATCGGAAAAATATCGGCCAAAGCCAAGCTGATTTTGATCCGGCTTTGGTTTTGGAGAAGTGGTTCTTGTTATCTTTATATTGAGCATAAAAATCGGCTCCTTTCAAATCGCAAATCTATAATCATGTATTATATATTAAAATAAATAAAAATTCAATAGCAATTTACATAAATCGTCTAAATGATAGAAAAAATCTTATTTTCATTGCGCTTTTATGACGAAATAAGCAAAAAAATTGTGATGAGCTTGCATTTTTTACAAAAAAAGTTTACAATATTTAAAAAACAATACGAAGGAGAATTGAAATATGCAGCTCATGCGTAACGCATTGCAGATGAGCCACCATTATATACGCGAGGTTTTACAAGAAGGAGATACTGCTATTGATGCCACCATGGGAGGGGGGAGGGATACCCTTTTCTTGGCCGGGATTGTGGGGACAAAGGGCAGTGTGTATTCTTTTGATATTCAGCAAATGGCCATCAAAAGAACCACCACACTGCTGAAGAGTGAAGGTGATTTTAAGCAGGTTCATCTGATTTGCGATGGGCACCAAAATATGGATCAGTATGTGTCCGCTCCCGTAGCTGCAGTCATGTTTAACTTAGGGTACCTGCCGGGTAGTGACCATAAAGTGTCTACAAGGCCAGACACTACCATCGCTGCCATTGAAAAAGCCTGTGCATTGCTAAAGGTGGGGGGGAGGATTACCATTGCCATTTATTACGGAAAGGATACCGGTTTTGAAGAGAAGGATCAGGTGCAGTCTTTCCTGAAAAGCATCGTCAGCAGGCAATTTGTGGTTCTTGTCAGCGAATACACCAATTTGCCAAATTGTCCGCCGATTGCGGTATGTATAGAGAAGTTAGATATTAGATATTAGACATTAGACATTAGATATTGGAGATTAGCACAATTTTGCGTCTTGCATGATTGATTGGAAGATGATATAATTCTATATATATACAAAGCTTTTGGGGAGGTGATGTTGTGAGCTATAGTGAGAAACAACTGATACAAATGAGCAAACAAGGCGATAAAGAGGCCTTTTCTATGCTTGTAGAAATGCACCAGACAAAGGTCTATCATATAGCTTACAATATGCTTCAAAGCAGTCAGGATGCCTATGATGCCGCGCAGGATACGTTTATTAAGGCATACAGATCCTTAGAGCGCTTTCATGAAGAGGCTTCCTTTTATACTTGGTTGTATCGCATCGCTTCTAATGTTTGTTTTGATTATCTGCGCAGGCGCAAAAATAATTTTATGCATATTGTAACGCCGCAAGAGCATGATGGGGAAGTGTTGCAGCAGGACTGTGCGGACAAAAGCTTAGGGCCGGAAGAAATGTACCTGCAGAACGAGACTGCTTCGCAGGTGAGAGCGGCCATTGCAAAGCTTAAGGAGCAGTACCGCATTGTGATGATTATGAGGGATATAGAAGGCATGCCGTATGAACATATTGCTCAAAGTCTTCAGCTATCCACCGGCACCGTAAAATCTCGCATCAATCGTGGGCGGCAACTGCTTAAATCAATTCTCATCAATGATTTTCCGGAACTTTTATAGGAATATCTTCGTCTAAGTGTATAGGAATAATAGAAAACACAAGCAAGGAGGTGGTTTTTTGACATGCAAGAAGTGTATCGGCAATATGAGTGCATATATTGATATGCAACTGTCCGCTGATGATGAAAAGAGCATGCGCAGTCATTTAGAAGGCTGCGAAGAATGCATGCTGGAATACAATATGCAGAAAAAAATAATCAACTTGCTAGGATCGATAGAAGCAGTGGCGCCACCGCCTCATTTCACTTCCGCCCTCATGGAAAAGCTATCTCAAAGCACAAGCACTCCCTTGGCGTGGTATAGAGATAAGCGGATGTATACTGCGATTGCAGGCTTGGCGGCATGTATTATGATTGTGGTCGGCCCGGTATATCATACATATCGGCAATATGACCAAATAGAGCAATCGGCACCGATGGCGCCATCACAAATGCCCCCCGCTTATACGCCACAGCAGGGGCAGTCGGAACCGGTAAGTCCTGCTTCCTCTGCGCAACCTTCACAAAAAAATGGGCAAACTGAGCGCAAGCAAACCGAAGCTGCTTCTCAAGATATTCGTCTAGATGCAGCAATGGAGCATACGCCTTTGCCAAACAAGGGTGCAACTACCGATGTTTTTGAAACCTCGCAGCAGCGTGAGGAAGTCGCTTTGGGCAGTGATGTGCAACGCAGTGATCCTACCATATCGATTACTGCCGAAAATGATCAGATGAATGAAGAGACTTCTACTAAGGTTTCGATAGAAGGTATGATTCCGGCGGCAGTCATAGAGCCGCAAGAAAAGGCAGACTCTCCTGCCATAGCGGCAACCCAAGATGAGGTAAGCGGTGCACCAGAAAATGATCAGATGCCACTGATGAGGTCCGCACCACCGGTATCATCACCGCCGGCAGAAAAATCCTCAGGAGCATCCGCAGGCATTGCTGCCGCAAAGGGCGTGCAAACGGATAAAAATAAAACCATGGCATATTTGACAGGTTCGCGTAGTGCTTTTGAACAATACTTAAAAAACAACACCATAGGGTTTACAACCCAAACGATTGCGGGATATGTGGTATATTCCTTTACCCAGGACAATTACCAAAAGGCTTTAGGTTTTGG